>DATCIL010000041.1:0-2326 GCA_036507795.1 Anaerolineales bacterium
TACCCCTCTTCCCTCTCAATACCGTACTCTTTCCAGGGATGCCGCTGACACTGCACATCTTTGAAGAGCGGTATAAGCGCATGATTCGCACCTGCTTGCGAACGCGAGAGCCCTTTGGCGTGGTGCTAACCAAGAACGGCGATGACGCCTTCGGGCCATTGGCGGAACCCCACGGTATTGGATGCACGGCCCGCATTCTGGAGACCCAGCCTCTTAAGGATGGGCAGATGAATATCGTTGCGCTGGGTCAAAAGCGTTTCCGGATCCTCTCGTTGGACTACAGCCGGCCTTACCTGGTTGGTAAAGTGGAACTTTATCCCCTGGAAAATTCTGACGCTTACGGATTAAATCAGACCGGCCGGCGCCTGCGCCCCTGGGTAAAGCGATATATGCAAATCTTGACCGAGCTGAACGACCTCGATCTCAATCCTGACTATCTTCCCAATGACCCGCTTGTCCTCGGCTACCTGGCTGCCGTGCTGCTCCAGCTGCCTTCCGACCAAAAACAGGAGCTACTGGCGGCCGAACGCGCTGTCGATCTACTCACCGATATGTATAGGATTTACAGGCGGGAAGTTGCCTTGCTGAGGATTTTGCTGTCTGAAAACCAAAGGGAAAGTGTTGGCAATTTCTCAGTGAATTAATTGGACCTCCCACCGATCCGCCCAAAATTTACGCTGCTGGACCGCGAGGACTGCTTGCGCATCCACCAGGCCACCTGCCGCATTTTAAGGGAAACCGGTGTGCGAGTATTTAGCGCGTCCGGACAGGAACTGCTGCGCGCTGCCGGAGCGGTCGTAAAAGATGACCTGGTAAAGATCCCGCCTTCGCTGGTCGAATCGGTCCTGGCCTCCGCCCCGAGGGGCTTTAGCCTGTACAAACGCGGCAGTTCGCAGGCCTGCCTTCATCTTGACGGCAACCGGGTGTATTTCGGTCCGGGATCGGATACCTTGCGCTACCTCGACCCCCGCTCAGGCGAGCGGAGAGCGTTCCTGCTTTCGGACATCGCCGACTGCATGCGGTTATGTGATGGATTGCCGGAGATCGGGTTTGTGATGTCGGTTGGGGTGCCAACGGACGTTCCGAGCGAAAGCGCTTACCGGCACCAGTTTGCCACGATGATCCGCAATACGACCAAACCAATTGTCTTTGTTTGCGATGGCTTAGCGGATATCCAGGCGATTGCCGCAATGGCAGCTGCGGCTGCAGGAGGGATGGACCGGCTTTCCCGGTATCCGAACATTCTGCTCTACTCCGAGCCCTCGACGCCCCTGCAGCATTCGCGGGAAGCCACCGAGAAGCTGTTGTTCTGCGCCGAACATTCCCTTCCGGTTACCCATTCACCGGCCCCGATGATGGGAGGTACCGCGCCGGCGACTATTGCGGGGGCCGTGGCTTTGGGCAGCGCGGAAATGTTGAGCGGCCTGGTGATGCACCAGCTGAAAAATCCGGGAGCGCCGTTTCTGTTCGGTCACGGCGTCCATCACCTGGACATGAGCACCATGGTAAGCGTGTATGGGGCGCCCGAGTTTCAACTGGCGCGAGTGTTGGCTGCTGAAATGGGGCGCTTTTACGGTTTGCCGGTGTGGGGCTATGCAGGTCACAGCGATAGCAAAGTGATTGATGGGCAAGCCGCAATCGATATGCAGTTTTCGGTGTCCATAGCGCTTTTGGCCCGAACCAATCTCAACCACGATATCGGTTACCTGGAGAGCGGCCTGACCAACTCGCCTGAGATGATGGTGCTGGCGAATGAGGTCATTGCGATGAACCGGCGTTTCGTTGAAGGTCTTCGCATCGATTCGGAAAGCCTGGCGGTGGACGTTGTGCACCAGGTC
Organism: Anaerolineales bacterium; assembly: GCA_036507795.1. Lineage (GTDB taxonomy): Bacteria > Chloroflexota > Anaerolineae > Anaerolineales > UBA4823 > DASQQR01. Next base: position 1,839 of record DATCIL010000041.1, read on the forward strand.
GGTCCCGGCGGCGAGTTCATGAGCCACGATCACACCCTGGAGCATTTCCACGAGTTTTGGACTCCCAAGATCTTTGATCGTACGCAGCTCGACCGCTGGGAAGAGCAAGGCTCCAAAGATCTCAACGCCCGGCTGCGGGAAGCCACGCTGGCCTTGATGGACGAACATGAAGTAATCCCGCTTCCTGAGGACGTTGACCAGGAGATCGACAAGATCCTATCATTTGAATAACTGATTGGACCATCGCAAATTATGATCTCGGAGTTTGCAACCACAGATGAACACCGACCACAGATGAACACAGATTGGCACAGATGTTTTTGCAGAAATCGGCCTAAAATCAGCCAAAATCTGTGTGGATCTGTGCGTATCTGTGGTTGAATTGGAAAAAAAGGCGAAACGCCAGTAAATGAACAACGGTACCTCGACAATGAAATCAGAAATTCTCATTAGGTCATTGCGAGGCGTTCTTTGCCGAAGCAATCTCC
>DATCIL010000042.1:0-16077 GCA_036507795.1 Anaerolineales bacterium
ACCTCATCCAGATATGGGTTTACCGGATAGATCTTATACCCGTGTCTCTTGATATAAGCTGGTACGCTAAGTGAAGGCAGTTCCGGACGGTTGGAAATCCCCACTACAGCGATATTTTCGGTCGTTTCTAATATTTGGCGAAGTTTCTGATCGTCGTTGGTAGAGATCGTTGAAATCGCCGCTTCACCGGATTTAATCGCTTCCAAATTTTTTGGCAGCCTGACCGAAAACCTTGTTTTCCCCGGATGGGAGTAAACTTTAATGTCTCCTCCATGTTTCTCTACGATCTTGTACGAAATATTTAATCCCAAACCGGTTCCTTTTCCCACCGGTTTCGTCGTAAAAAATGGACTGAAAAGCTTGGATTGAATCGCCTCGGGGATACCTGGGCCAGTATCTTCAACCTCAACAGTGACCCAGGGATCATCATATCGCGTCCGCAAGATAATCTCCCCTCTACCATCCATCGCATCTATCGCGTTGTCGATAAGATTTGTCCATACTTGATTCAGTTCGCTGCCGTAGGCTTCGATCTTAGGTAGGTTGGGGTCGAATTCCCTTCTAACCGTAACCCCTTCCCTTAGCTTGCTTCGCAGCATGATGGCCGTGTTGTTGAGCCCCTCGTGAATATCCACGGATTGCACCGGCGCTTGATCCAGGTATACATACGACTTTAACGCTTTCACAATTTCCGATATTCTGCTTGCCCCTTGGGAAATCTCCGCCAGCAAGGAGTAGATGGAATAAGAAGCCTCCAACCATTCGACGATTACCGGAATTTGATCATTCGGGAATGTGGTGGCAAGATCTTCCAACTGGTCGGTTTCATAACCCAGGTCCACCAGGGTCGGCGCCAGCTGCCAGCTATTTTCGAAGCCATGATCTCCCAGCCAGGTATCAATTTCAGACTCGCGATCGCTTCTATCCAGTGAATCCAATCCCAATGGCTGCGCGGCGCGTTCCTGCGCCAGCTGATCCAGATCCATTAATCTCTCCAGCGCCTCGTTCGGCAAACCAGCTCCTGCGAGCGCCAATTGAGCTCTCTGCAGCCGGGAAATCTCTTCGCGCAACTGATTGGCGCCGCGCTGTGCAGCTGCTGCCGGGTTGTTGATCTCATGCGCAATCCCGGCTGTCAAAGTGCCCAGCTGCGCCATTTTTTCGCTCTGGCGCAGCAGCAGTTCGGTGGACTTATACCTCGCTGTGATCGTGTACAACAGTGCCCTGGCGGCTGAAGGGCTGGTATTGAGCAATGTATCCAGATGATCGTGACTGATCGCTAAGAGCAAACACTCTGTGCGTGCTCTCCCGCTGGCAAAGCGGGGCGCAGCCTCCAGCAAGGACATTTCCCCGATCACCTCCCCTTGCTTGCGCACCGCCAGCTGTACCTCTCGCCCCCCCGAAGCTTTCAAGATTTCGATTTCGCCTTCCTTGATTACATAGGCTTTATCACCCTCGTCCCCTTCTGCAAAGAGTTCATCCCCTGGCTGGAGTCTGACCTCCTCGATCATCTCACAAAGCCTGTCCAGGTCTTCGTCGGACATGCTCGAGAAAAGCGGTACTTTTTTCAAAAAATGGTAAGTATTCATATTGAAAGCTGTTTTAAGAAATTTAGATCCTAATAATCGCAATTATATCTGAGGTTGGATAGAAGCGGTATTGCCGATGAGCCGGTTCTTCAGTTCTGGGTGAGCGAGGTTAACAAGTGTATAATCATTGCGTCGAGTCAAAGCCTTTCAAGGAGAACCCAATGCCCGCTCAGCCCGTACGACCCGTGACCGCCGAAGATCTCTACCAATTCAACCTGATAACCACGCCGCGCATTTCACCTGACGGAATGTATGTTGTCTACGCCCTACATCGTGTTGATCAGAAAACCGAAAAGAAGTTCGCCAATCTGTGGATCGTGCCCACGGATAGGGGTGTTCGTCGCCAGTTTACTTATGGCGAACACCGGGATACCAATCCGCAATGGTCGCCTGACGGCAGGCACATTGCTTTTCTGTCCAATCGGGATGACCAGGATAAACCGGCGAAGATTTTCCTGATCCCTTTCGCCGGCGGTGAAGCTCGAGCTTTAACCGCTATCGCCGGAACGATTGAAGATTTTTCCTGGTCTCGGGATAGCAAGCGTATTCTATGCCGGATTCGCAAAACAGACCAGGAGGTGCTGGATAGAGAGCAGGATGAACAAAAAGGGAAATTAGGAGTAGTTGCTCGCCATTACGATCGGGTTTTTTATAAGCTCGACGATGTTGGTTACCTTCCAAAGGAACGCTGGCACCTCTGGATTATCGATGCCGAAACGGGTGATGGAAAACAGATCACGGATCATCCCATCTTTGATGAAAACCACCCAACCTGGTCCCCGGACGGCAATTGGATTGCTTTCACATCCAACCGCAGTCAATCACCCGATTTAAACCGTGATGCCATCGATCTTTTTATAATATCCGCACAAGGGGGCCAACTTCGAAAAATAGATACGCCCCTTGGTCAGAAAACACACCCCAGCTTTTCTCCTGATGGAAAATGGATTGCGTATTATGGAAAAGAGGGTGAGGGTCATTGGTATAGAAACGTAGGTCTCTGGATCGCTCCCGTCGAGCAGAACGCTGCAAGCACGGCTGTTCGAAATCTGACAAAGCCCTATGATATTCACGTAGCGCCCGATGTAATCAACGATTTGGGCTCTCCTGAAACAATGCCTCCCGTCTGGTCCAAGGATGGCAACAGGCTGTATTTTCAGGTTTCCCATCATGGAAGTTCGCTACTCAAATCGATTTCGTTCGACGGTCAGGATCTGCGAACAGTGCTGGATGAAGGCGGAACGGTCGGCAGTTTCTCTTTTGACCATGAGCGAAGCCGATTAGTTTACTTCTACGGCAAAATGGATGATCCCGGCCAGATTCACCTTAAAGACCTGAAAACGGAAGAGATTGACCAGCTCACCAACGTAAATCAAGCGCTTTTGGCCAGTCTGGACCTTGGCGAAATCGAAGAGGTCTGGATCAAGGGTCAGGCCAGTAACGATCTACAAGGTTGGATCCTCAAACCGCCTGGATTTGATCCGTCAAGGAAATACCCCTCGATCCTCGAAATTCACGGTGGACCGCTCACCCAATATGGCAATTTTTTCATGCATGAGTTTTATACGCTCGCCGCTAACGGCTACGTGGTCCACTTCTGCAACCCGCGCGGCGGGCGAGGATACGGAGAAGAACATGCCCGGGCCATTTGGGGAGGCTGGGGAGTCGCTGACTATGCCGACCTGATGACCTGGACGGACTTCATCGCTCAAAAAGCCTTTATCGATCCGGAACGCATGGGAGTCACCGGAGGTAGTTATGGCGGCTATATGACCGTCTGGATCATCGGCCATACCCGGCGTTTTATGGCCGCTGTTGCCCAGCGCTGTGTAAGCAATTTAATCAGCATGTGGGGCTCCAGTGACTTAAATTGGATCTTTCAGCAGGAGCTCAATGACAGACCACCTTTTGAAGATCTGCAAAAATTTTGGGACCATTCGCCCATGAAGTACATCGGTAACGCCAAAACCCCTACCCTGGTGATTCACAGTGAAAATGACCTGCGCTGCCCCATCGAGCAGGGCGAGCAAGTCTTCGTTGCCCTGCAAAAACTGGGCGTGGACAGCGAAATGGTGCGTTTCCCGGATGAATTCCACGGATTATCCCGGACCGGTCGTACCGATCGCCGCATTACGCGCCTTAAACACATTTTAAGATGGTTTGATAAATATCTTTAGCTTCATGCGCGCCTTGGTCGTGGCGATGCGCAGAATTCGAACACGTTCATCTGGTTCCACACTTAATATCATCGTACTGCTGTTGCTTGCAGGGCTGATCTATCAGGTCTGGCTTTTGTTTCCCCAGGTGATTACTGACTTGACCAGGGTTCGTAAAGACTTGGGCCAGTCAGGATTGTGGCGAAGCGCCAATTACTCTCAAAATCAGAGATTCGCAAACTATATAAAATTCATTCATGAGAATATCCCTCGAGATGCTCGCGTGGTTTTGCCGTCGAGACAGGAGGGAATTTGGGCTGGCACAAATACCCCGTATATGCAGTTCTTCCTGGCGCCTCGTGAAGTGACAAATTGCCTCGAACCGCTGACCGAATGTATCCGGCAATTTTCCGACCAGCATACTTTTATTCTGATCTTTGTTCCACCCTCCCTGCCAGGTTCTGACGAGACAATTTCCCCGGATCGACTACTGTCATTTGACCAGGCTTGGGGAATATTATTGCCCCGAACTCCAGTTGAGGGTATTAAATCGCCCCTGCCAACCTTTAATCGTTTTGAAGATCTCCTTTCCGCAGCATTATGTCCGGCTTTGTGGCTGAGCATTCTGGTTGCGGCCGGGATGATGATCTCCCAAAGCTTTTGGCCAGACAACAGCTGGACGGGCAAGCTAGTCATTGCCTTTGGTTTGGCCCTCGGCTTTCTGAGTGTATTCCTGTTCATTCTTATGCTCGCTGGTTTCCCCCTCACTTATCCGCTGATTATCGTGATTACCCTGGTCTGGTCGGCATCCGCTTTTCTGATCTATTTCGCAGCCTTCAAAAAACGAAAGTCGGATTTTGGGCAGTATCAACGCAAAGCGGATGCAACAGCTGTTTTCTGGGTGTTCCCTTTTGCGATTTTAGGCATGCTCACCCTGATCTTGTCTGTAGGAAAGGCATACCACGCCACCGATGACATCGTTCTATGGGGAGCTAAAGGTTATGGAATTGCCGGTCATGGCCTGGTTGCAGGCGCTTCCGATTGGGGGACCGGTACAACCCGCTACCCACTCCATATTCCTCTGCTAATTGCAGCTTTTAAGGCAATGTTCGCCGAATCCCTTCCGGCTTCTAAACTCATTTATCCACTCTATTACTCAGGGCTGCTGCTTATGATTTACCTGTATTTGGCGGGTAGGACGCCCCGGATGGTTGCCGGTTTGGCCAGCCTGGCATTTGCTACCGCTCCGATCCCGTTTCGTCACGCTCAAATTGCCTATGCGAACCTTCCATTCACATTTTATTTGGTCGGTGCCACTCTTTTTTGTCTTGATGCATTCCCTCGCGTCGGAAAAGGAAATTATTCCAATCACCTTTTGTTGGCTGGCATATTTTTCGCGCTCGCCTCGTGGACACGCCCGGAAGGCTTGCCGCTTTCAGCGCTGGCGATCGTATCTACTGTGGTCTTTTCTGCGCGATCGCCTGGGCAGATAAATTGGAAGTTCTTATTGTATTTGGCCATCCCGCTCGTGGTTTTCGCCATCCTTTGGTCGGCGATTATCTCGGAAGTTTACACTGCATCAGGCAGAGAGGCAAATCTGATCCCTGCGGCGTTTCGTCAAATATTCCAGGGAAATCTGCATCTCGCCGAGGCAGGATTTATCTTCACGTATTTTGGAGCTCAGCTGCTGGCCACTGGCGCCTGGGGAGTGATTGGACCAGGAATCGGCCTCTCCGTGATGATAGGTTTCATGATCCGCGGTTTGAGGTTTTTATCACCACTAATTTTAACCGGGCTCGTCTTAATCGCCTCTATTTTGAGCATTTATTACCTGATCTCTTTCGACAGCGGCAGAGACATCAGCTGGTGGGTCAGCACTGGCATGAATAGGCTGATCTTGCCTGCAATCACACTGATTTGGATCGGTTCAGTTGATGCCGTGACTAACGCTTTGCTTCAACCCAAAATTCCTTCCTGATCCGAATTCAGCATAGTAGCAGCCCGGCTGTCCGCCATCCAAATCAATTCCCCATCCACAGGATATACCAGCTGTGCTGGGAGACGCTGTCGGTCCCCCGAAGGTTCATGCACTCTCTTTAAGACTTCAGCCTTATCTTCTCCGGATACTAAAAAGACGATTGCGGCCGCGGAATTGATCGCCGGCACCGTCAAAGTTGTCCGATGAGAATCCTGACCCGGCACATATACGTCAGAGACCCATCGTTTCCTTTCTGCCAGCACCGGCATGCCTGGAAAGAGAGAAGCAATATGGCCATCCCTTCCCAGGCCAAGAAAAATCAGATCGAAACGCGGCGCCTGGCCTCGAAAGAATTCTTCGAGCTTGCGCTCATATTCTTGAGCTCCCCGCTCTGGATTTCCGGCACAGGTAATTGGATTTATCTGCCGAGGAGGGATTGGCACCCGGTCCAGCAGGTTCTCATAAGCCAGATTAGCATTGCTGCGCGGATCATCCAGAGGCACGCACCGTTCATCTCCCCAAAAGATATATACCTGATTCCAGGGCACCTGTTCTCTAAAGGGCGGCGCTGCTAAAAGCTGGTATGTTCGCTGGGGAGTGCTTCCGCCGGAGAGAGCCACGCTGAAGCGAGAACGTTCTCGAATGGCCAGCATCGCTCTTTCTAAAAATAATCCCGCCGCGGCCCAGCTGAGAGCTTCAAGATCGGGATAAATAGAAATCAAATCGATTAGACCCTTACATCCTCTAACTCTCTGGCGATGTCAACTGCTTCTCTGATCATTTGGCTGGTGTAGCCCCATTCATTATCGTACCAGCTCATCACCTTGACCAGGTCCCCATCCACAACTTGTGTCATCTCCAGATCAATAATCGAGGCATGTGGGTCTTTGATGATATCCGAAGAAACAATCGGATCTTCTGCAAGGGCCACTACGCCTTTGTATCTGGCGCTTTCACTTTCTTCCCTGAATATTCGGTTGACTTCATCAATGCTGGTTTTCCTCTCGGTAACGAAAACCATATCCGCGATGGAGCCGACGGGAACAGGCCCTCGAATAGCCACGCCATCAAACAATCCATCGTATTGCGGTAGCGCTTTGGTCGTCGCGATGGCTGCACCGGTGCTGGTCGGCACAAAATTGGCAGCCCCCGCCCGTCCCCGGCGGACCTTTTTGGCAGGCGCATCCACAATCGCTTGAGACGAAGTGTAGGCGTGAACAGTAGTCATAATGGCTTTTTTAATGCCAATTCTCCGTCCCATGATTTCAACAACCGGCGTAATACAATTGGTTGTACAACTGGCGCAGGAGATGATTTTCCCGCCTCCAATGGCCTTGTTCACACCGTACACAATGGTATCGACATCTTCTCCCTTCGCAGGCGCCGATAATATTACGTATTTTGCGCCTGCCTGTACGTGTTTTTCCAGATCCTCTCTCTTCGTGAAGACGCCGGTGCATTCAAAAACGATATCGACATTCATGTCGGCCCAGGGCAGTTGCGCGGGATCTTTTTCTTTAAAAAAGTCGTACTTCTTCCCGTCAATCACCAAATCCTCCCCATCGGTCTCAACGCTTTTTTCGTAGCGACCATAGACAGTATCGTATTTCAACAAATACTTGATGTTATCGACCGGGACGATATCATTTACTGCCATCAAATCCAATTCTGGAGTATCCAGAATTATCTTGAGTGCGGCTCGCCCGATTCTTCCCAAGCCATTTATCGCTACTCTTGCCATCGTTCTTCTCCTTTCTGTGAACACATATAACAGTGGCCATCGACTAATTTCCGCCTAAGTTAAGTCGATGGCCACTAAGAAGTCTGCTGGCTTTGTGAAGCCGGAGGTCTTTGCCGATTCAAATCACCTTAGCCTGGCGAGCAAGCACAACCAAATCTACGGGAGACTTTGCATTAAATTTCTCGGTCAATAAGCTCAAGTGCTTGTTGAGGTTATCTTCGCTGAGCCCTAAGGTATCGGCGATTTCCTGAGGCGTTCTTTTCCCGGCCAATAGCCTGAGCACCTCTACTTCATGCGATGTCAATGTCATATGCCGGCTATCCACATTAGGATCGAATGTTTTAATTCTATCGGACACACGACTGCTCACCCAGCCAAGTTCACCCCGAGCAACCCCTCGAACAGCTCGAAACAGCAGCTTGGGCACCTCATCTTTGGTTAGAAAACCGGCCACACCGTTCTCCAACATGCTGGAGATATATTCGGTGTCATCATATGCACTCAACACAAGAACCTGGACAGGAATTTCCTGGTTCTGTATTTTTTGAGCAACCTGCAGGCCATTCATTACAGGCATTTCGATATCGAGGACCAGCACATCTGGTGATAGCTCTTCAATTAATTGGAGAGCTTCTAAACCGTTGCTCGCCTCTCCGATGACGAGGATATCATCCGTTCTATCGAGCATTGATCGTATGCCCGCACGCACGCGAGCATGGTCATCCGCAAGCACGACCCGAATCAAGTGATTCCCTGTGTCCAGTTCGCCTGCCTTCAAACTCCTTATGTCCACCGGCTTTTCAGACGGATTGTATGCATCAAAGTTCATTGTTTTTTCGCTTGCTGGCGCGTTTACCTCGCTCGTCTCAGCACAGCTAATGATTGAGACGTTTGGCTAGACGGTCTTGTTATCTTTTTTCAAAATTAAAACACTAACGGGGCTCGACCACAAACTTCATAGCCGTTCGGACTTTGCCGTCAATTTCAACGTCAACGAATTCCGGAATGCAGACAACCGAAATGCCATCCTCGCTAAGATAACCCTTCGCCAATGCCATGGCCTTTGCAGCCTGGTTTACTGCGCTGGCCCCAATCGCCTGAACCACAGCCTGATTGGTGTCTCGGATAACCCCGGCAATTGCACCCGCCACAGCTGAAGTTCGGGAATTGCCAGCCACTTTAATCAGATCGATCTTAGGTCTTTTGGTTTCGATTGGTCTTTCCAGCCTGATTGCGTCCATGGATTTGATCCTCCTTGTAGATCACAAAACTTGTTGGTCAGGTTTGACAAAAATCCGCACTTCTAAATGTCTCCCGACTATGCGCCTACTATACGTGTTTTGTTTCCTACTTTCAATGGGGAATATTCCTGTATTAATGGTAGGGATTTCCCTAGTATTTGGGTAGGGAATTCCCTACGGATAAGCTGGTGGCTTACTTTCCGTTGAAAATTGGCTTTTCCCTAGGCAAATTTCATGCTTTATGTTAAACTGCTAATCGAAGCCACGCACTACGCGTGGCTTACTTTCCGCTCCTGGCTCACCTACGGTGATGACCGGGGGCAAATCCCGAGGAAAGGAGGTCCCATGCGTAAGTACGAAGTTGTATTTATTGTCCATCCGGATTTGGAAGAGTCCGCATTTAATGATGTGATCGACCGGGCCAAAGGCTGGATAACGCAAGCAGACGGCAATGTCTCGAATGTGGATGTTTGGGGCAAGCGTAAACTGGCCTATCCAATCCGCAAACAGGCAGAAGGGCAATTCGTTCTATTGAAAACTGAGATGGACCCTTCATTCTGCCATGAACTGGAGAGAAATCTTCGTCTGACCGAGCCGGTGATGCGTTATCTCATCACGGCGGTGGATTAGTCGACCCGCCATCGATCCTTTAAGCGTTATGAGGAATCTGATATGAGTCGAGGCTTGAACAAAGTAATGATCATAGGCAACCTTGGACGAGATCCTGAGATGCGTTACACACCATCGGGTCGTCCAGTGACATCCTTCAGCGTCGCCACCAGCCGCACGTGGAACTCCTCAGATGGCGAACGGCACACAGAGACGGAATGGTTCAATGTGGTGGCATGGGGCAATCTGGCAGAAATATGCAAGCAATACCTTTCCAAAGGTCAGCGAGTTTATGTGGAAGGACGTTTACAGACACGTCGCTGGGAGGGATCAGAAGGTGCCAGGCACATCGCTGTCGAAATCGTCGCCAACGAAATGATCTTGCTGGATGAGCGGCGCGACTTCAACCAAACCTCGGGCGCCAGAGACGAAGGTAACGAAGACGAATTTCCTTTCTAACGTTTCAAAAAAGTTGGGAGTGGGGGTTAGCGTTTGTGGCACGCTAACCCCCACTCCCAATCATTGAGATGATATAAATTAGTTTTCACGAGGAGAGAATATCGTGAGTGATCAATCAACATATGGCGGCGGACGGCGCTATTACACCCGTCCCCGAGTTTGTCAATTTTGTACCGACCGCAACGCCGTAATTGACTACAAGCAGGTAGATATTTTGCGGCGTTATATTACCGACGACGGAAAAATCAGGCCTCGCCGGCAGACCGGTGCCTGCGCCAGACATCAGCGCGAACTCACCCGGGCTATAAAGCGGGCTCGCCATCTGGCCTTGCTTCCCTTTACCGGAGAAACCTTACGGTAAATTTCAGGAAAACTTAAATGGCAGAGAGCCGCAAAAGACTGACTCCAACAAAAAAACATCTTGCCCGATTGGAGCGAGAACGCATCCAACGGCGCTACCTGGTTATCGGTGCTCTACTCGTCGGATTGACTGTTTTCGCGCTCGTCGGTTTTGGCATCTTGCAGCAGGTGGTTCTCCAACCGCGCCAGCCTGTGGCAACCGTGGGGGATGAAACCATTACAAGTCGTGAGTTCAGCCAGCGTGTACGCTATCAACGTCGCCAGCTGGTTCAGCAGTACCTGAATACCTACCAAACTATGCAGCTGTTTGGTGGCGGGGATCAGAATACCCAGGCTTTCTTCGTTCAAAACCTGCGGCAGATTGAGTTTCAGCTGGATCCTGTCGCTCTTGGACAGCAGGTATTGAATACAATGGTCGAAGACATTCTGATTCGCCAGGAAGCGGCTAAGCGAGTTATTACGGTATCAGCAGAAGAGGTGGACAATGCTCTGGAGGAGGCTTTCGGTTATTACCCGGAAGGCCAAGCGCCCACTCCGACCCCTCCGCCAACTGCCGCACCGACATCCACGCTTTCACCCACGCAATTAGCGCTGGTACCGCCAACACCAACTCCTACTGGGGTGATCACCAGCACGGCAGAGCTGACTCCAACATTAACTGCAGAGGCCACATCTGGGGTCGCACCCACTCATTCTGGGACCAGCACCGCAGCTACAGATGTCCCGGCGACTGGGACGCCTGCCCCCACACCAACGGCTTATACGTTGGAGGTATTTCAACAAAACTACGCCGATTTCCTGGAAGTGCTTGAAGACGAGATCGATTTCAGCGAACAGCAGTTGCGTGAGGTTATCGAAAGCCAGCTGTACCGGGAAAAGGTTTTCGAAGCGGTCACTGCTGACCTGGAACGGACACAAGAACAGGTATGGGCGCGTCATATTCTTGTAGCGGATCAGGAAACGGCAGAGGAGGTACTCGCCAGGCTGGAGGCGGGTGACGACTTTGCGAAATTGGCCGCTGAATACTCTACCGACGAGAGCAACAAAGATCAGGGCGGGGATCTGGGATGGTTCCCGATTGCGCGCATGGCGCCTGAGTTTGAAAAGGTAGCATTCAACCTGGGAATCGGTCGAATCAGCGACCCAGTTCAAACCCAGTTTGGCTGGCATATCATCCAGGCTCTGGGTCACGAAGAACGCCCCCTCTCAGATTCTGAATTTGGCCAGATCCGTCAAGAATACTTCAGCGACTGGCTGGCACAGCAGCGTTCCGCCAGCGATGTCGCAACTTTTGACTACTGGCGCGATCGCGTTCCTTCGGAACCAACTATACCGCCAGAAGTGCTTCAATCTGTTCCGAGTTAGAAAATGGCGGGCTTTGCAGCCCGCCATTTTTTTCGCTTAATCAGGACTTCCGAGTTTGACTGTGCTAAGTGACCACCTGGCCGGCCTCGTCTAACTTCAAGCTGATTACTTGAGAGGTCGAATCCCGACCCATGGTAACCCCGTAAATAACGTCCGCAACTTGAACCGTATTGCGATTGTGCGTAATGATGATGAATTGAGTTGTCAGGCTTAATTCACGCAGCAGGTCACGGTATCGCCCAATATTGGCCTCATCCAGCATAGCATCCACTTCATCCAAAATGCAAAACGGTGTCGGCGATACCTTCAGAAGGGCGAAGATCAAGGCAGTGGCAGTCAGGCTGCGCTCCCCACCGGACAATAGGGACAGGCCCTGCTCTCTCCGTCCCGGTAATCGCGCTTCAATATCAATCCCAGTGTTGGTCAAGTCGCCCGGATCAGAGAGCACCAGCCTGGCTGAGCCTCCGCCAAAAATTCGCTTAAATATCGTGCTGAACTCCTCTGCCACTTCCTCAAACGTCTTGAAAAATTCCCGCTCCATTAGAGCATCTAATTCACTGATTACCTTGCGAATATCAGCCTCTGCCCGGGTCAAATCTGCAATCTGTTCAGTTAAAAAACTGAATCTCGCTTTGACTTCTTGGTATTCTTTCCTGGCTTCAGGATTAATTGGTCCCATGCGTTTTAAGTGGGCGCGCTGGCTTCTAAGACTCTCTTCCACCTCAGGCGATAGTTGGGTTACCATTGGTAGCTTCTCAACCAGTCCTTGCAGCGGGAGAGGCGTTGGTCCACTTACATCCTCTTCGTATTCAAATTCCACCAGTCCAAAGTCGTCTTCGATCCTTCTTCTCAACGTTTCGAGCGCTTCCTGCCGTCGAGCAAGATTTATTTTGGCCTCCGCATTGCGGCGCTCAGCGTGATTCAGTTCTTGGCGGGCAGCGCCCTCAGAACTGAGCAGCCCATCCTGATCCTTTTCGCAAATCGATAGATCTTGTTCCAACGGTTCAATTAATCCGCCAATTTCGTTAATTTTCTCGACAATTTCGCCCTCATACTGGCGCGCATTCACCAGCTCCTGGTTTAGCTTTTCCTCTTCGTCGTGAATCTCCGTAAGCCTTTTTTGATAGTTACTGAGAGCCTGTTCGGCACCAGCCAGGGCAGTTTTTCGATCTTCCAGGCGGGCCCTCCCATCCTCTGAGGCATGCTCTGCGACCGCCGCCCTCGTTTCCCAGAGAGAAACTTGAGATTGGTATTCTTCAACGGGCAAGTGTGCAAGTGCGGCTGCCATGGCTTTCAAATCGTCTTCTGCTTTAGACAGCTCTGACGCCAACACGTCCCCGTCTTCCGCGACTTTGGCGATATCCGCCTCCCCCTCTGCGATTTCCGCTTGCAGGTGTTGCCTCCTCTCCTCTCGCCACTGAACTTCTCTTTCCAGCTGCTCAAAGGCCAATAACCTTTGTCTATACGAAAGCCTGCCCTTATCTTCCGCGGCGATCCCGTTCTCTAAAGAGCCGGCAAATTCAGCTTCCTCGGCTTCTAGTTCCGCTATCGTGCTCTCCAACTCACGCAGTCTCCGTACCACAAATTCCGCTCTCTGCTCTCTTTTCTCCACATTTTGGTCTAACTCGCGTTTATGCCGAATGCGGCTGAGGGTCGTTGGTTTGTCTTCACTGCCTGCCAGAATCTGGCCACCGGCATGGAAGACTTCTCCTGAAAGCGTAACAACCCGGACGGTATGCGAATTTTTCGCGAAATCATCTTTTGCACGCAATTGTTCCAGCGCCTGTCTGGCTGACTGCCTGTCTCTCACAACCAAAACCTCTCCCAAGAGCAAATCAATTGCCCGCTGGAATTCTGGAGGTCCTGTGACCAGCCTGGATGCAATCCCAATAACATCTTCCCGGTGAGTTCCGTTCCAGGTCAGTGGAGAGGCAGGTGACAATGATTCCAGGGGCAGCAACGCTCCCCGTGCAGATCGCCTTTCAAGGATTCGGAGGGCTTCCTCTAAGCTCGCATCTCCGCTCAATACGATGCCATCCAGAAATTCGCCCAACGCTGCCGCGATTGGGATTTCTAGCTCGGCAGGGACCTCTATCAGGTTACTCAAAGTTCCCCAAGCGCCGCTAAGTTTATTCTCCTCTGCAGACTGAAGGAGTATTCGTGCGCCACTGGCATACCCTTCCAGCGCCAGTTCGGCTTGCTTAAGCACTTCTAACTGAGCACGCAAGCGGGCCAGCTCCGCATTTTGGATTGATAATGCCTCAGCCGATTCTTTCCGTTGCAGGGTGGCCGCGGCTATTCTCTCACGCTGGTCTCTTAGGGCTTTCTCGGCCGCAATGCGCTCTGCTTCGGCCTCCCCGAGCAACCGATTGCTCTCGTCGAGTTGCTGGCTTGCCTCCTGAATTCTTTTATTTGCATCCGACAGGAAGTCATCCAGCTCTCCCAGGTTTCGGTTCAATTTTTCGGTCTGATACCGTCTCTCGCTCAAACGGGTCTGCAGTTCGGCCTTTCGATGATTTAGCTGGCTTAGCTCTTGTCGCCTGGTCTGCACAATCAAATCGACCCGTTCCCGCTCCGCCTGCCTCGCTTGAAAAGTCTGGCGAGCTGCTTCGACTTCCTGAACTGCCTCAGCTTGTTCTTCCTCTAACCGAGCAACTTCTTGAATCGCATATTCAAGCCGGTCCTTCTGAATACCAAGCTCTTCCTCGGCTCTCAATATGTCCGACTGGATGGTCTTGCGCTGATCCTCCAACGACCTGGAACGCGTCTCAACCACGGCGACCCCCCGGCTGATCTCCTCACGCTCCTGATGAAGCCGGGCGAGCTGGCGGTGGAAATCGGCTAATTTAGTTCTTGTTGTTTGGATCTGGTTGCGCAGCTTCTTAAGTTTTTGGTTGTAATTTACTTGTGCCTGGCGCGCCGATTCCAGCGCGATCTCTTGCCGCCTGGCTGTTTCACGCGCCTCGCGTAGTTCTCGTTGTGCCCGGTGCCAGTGGTATCCATACCACTCGCGCAGGATATCGCGTAAGTCCGCCTTAACCTGCTCGTAATCTTCGGTCCGTTTGGCCTGCCTTTCTAGACTACGTAAGCGCGGTTGGAGCTCGGTCAGGATATCCTGAACCCGTTCCAGGTTTCGTTGCGTGGTTTCCAATCTGCGGAGAGATTCCTCTCTGCGTGCGCGATGCAGGCCTATTCCCGCCGCCTCCTCGAATAACCGGCGGCGTTCTTCTGCCTTCAATGCCAGAGCAGCGTCCACCAGACCCTGGCCGATAATCGTGTACGTGCGCTCCGCCAATCCAGATTCTCCCAACAATTCTGAGATATCCTTCAGGCGGACCCGTTGGCCATTCAACAGGTATTCATTTTGTCCGTCCCGGTATGCTCGGCGGGCAATCGCAACCTCAGAGAAGTCGATCGGCAGCCAATTGTCGCTATTATCGAAAACCACAGAGGCTTGCGCCATTCCGGAACGTGATCTTTGCTCCGAGCCCGCGAAGATCATATCTTCCGTCTTTTTGCCGCGTAACAGGCTGTAGGACTGCTCGCCCAGAACCCATCGCAAAGCATCTGCAATGTTGGATTTTCCTGATCCATTCGGGCCCACAATTGCGGTAATCGACTCGGCGAACTCAAAAACTGTGCGAACCGCGAAGGTCTTGTATCCTTGAAGTTCCAATGATTTTAGTCGATATGGCATATGGAATTATTGAGTTAAATATTTCGCTTTCTGGCCAAAGGATTTTAGGCGCCGCCGAAACCTGGCACCAAAAAACCCGAAGGTCATCAAGTCAAGCCGATTGATGCCAAGGCTTCTTGAGCTGCCAACTTCGCAGCTGCCTGTTTGCTGTTCCCCGCGCCGCTTCCATAGTTCTCATTCTGGATATACACTTCGACCTTAAATTCCTTGGCATGGTCCGGTCCAGTTGCGGATACCGTGCGATAAACGGGAGTGCCTAAACCATGCGCCTGCGCCCATTCTTGCAAGAGGCTTTTTGGATCCTTATCTCTTTGATCGGCAAGGATAATCTCCGCAGCCGTCTCGAGCATCGGGGAGACAAAAGCCTTCACTGCAGTGATTCCCGCATCCAGGTATAGTGCTCCGATAATTGCTTCAAAAGTTCCGCACAGCAGTGCAATTCTCTCCCTCCCTCCAGCTTCCTCTTCTCCACGGCCCAATAGGATTGCTCGCCCTAAATCAACATCCTCTGCAAATTCTGCCAGCTGTTCGGTTCGAACCAGCGCCGAGCGTAGGCGAGTTAAGTTTCCCTCCGGTAACTCTGGAAAGCGATTGTACAGCCAGGCGCCAACCAGAAAGTCTAAAACAGCATCTCCAAGGAATTCCAGGCGCTCATTATCTTCAAGCGCCTCAGGGTGCTCATTCAAATAGGAGCGATGCGTAAGGGCCCTGCTGAGCAATAAATAATCCGAAAATGGTAAGTTAACCCGTTCTGCAAATTCTCTGGGATCTTCGACTCCCAGTTGGTCGGTTGAAGCTCTCATTAATCAATTCTCCCTGGAACTCAGGGAACGCCAGCCACCCACCAGGGGTCGAGTAGCTTGCGGTCCACCAGTTCCAAACAGT
>DATCIL010000043.1:0-2483 GCA_036507795.1 Anaerolineales bacterium
TACGGCGACTGGCTGTGGCGATTGGGGATTCAGAGTGTTGGCGCGCTCAACGACGCCATACAAAGCAACCGCATCCAGGAAATTGTTCTGGTCTCGGAGGCCTTGCACGAACAGCGCATCGCTGATATTGCAGCGCAGATCGCTGCCAATGCCGACGATGTTCACGTCGTTCTCGTGGCGGGTCCTTCCTCTTCTGGAAAAACAACTTTCTCAAAACGCCTTTCAATCCAGCTACTCTCTCAAGGCATATCGCCTTTCCCTCTGGGCATGGATAATTATTTCCTGGATCGAGAAAAAACCCCGAAGGATGAACGTGGGGAGTATGATTTCGAGTCACTTCGAGCCCTGGATGTCCCTCAATTGGAAGAAGACTTGAGCCGCTTGATTGCCAGACAGCGCGTTCAAATCCCGCACTACAACTTCAAAACCGGCCTAAGAGAACCGGGCGAGGTAGTGCAGCTGCAACCTGGCCAAATTATCATCCTTGAAGGCATCCACGGGTTAAATCCCGGCCTGCTTCCGGAGTTTCCAGCGGAGGAAACATTCCGGATCTATGTTTCCGCCCTAACCCAATTGAATCTCGATCGGCATAACCGCGTTTCAACTACCGACACTCGCCTGCTACGGCGCATCGTGAGAGATGCGGCCGAGCGCGGCTACAGTGGGCTGGATACGATCCAGCGCTGGGAATCGGTGCGCCGGGGCGAAAAACGCTACATTTTCCCCTTTCAAGAAAATGCCGATGTAATGTTCAACTCGGCGCTGGCCTATGAGCTTTCCGTTCTGAAACCGCTCGCCGAACCTCTCCTCCGTCAAGTTCCTTTCGGCACTTACGAGTATGTCGAAGCCAAGCGTCTCCTGGCTTTCCTTGAGTGGTTCCTGCCTTCGAATACCGACCTGGTGCCGGATAATTCCATCTTGCGCGAGTTCGTCGGTGGATCTATTCTCCGCCAATTCAGGTTGTGGCAAAGCCACCCGACGGAAATACTGCGGTAGACGCAAACGTCCGACCTCCCCTAACTTGAATTTTTAGGGCAGCAGCAAGAGGGCATATTGAGTATGGCAGCCGATAGTACAAAAAGAATGTTCCTGCTCGCCATCGCATGGTTTCTGCTGGCACCGGCGGTCAGCCCATCTTCCGCCAGTGTGCTCCCAGCTTCCACTGGGACCCCCGCTCAGGCCCCGCACTCAGAAACCCTGATCGTCAGGGTCTATTTCAAAGATAGATCCACAGTTAATCGTCTGGCTGCTAACCTGGATGTCTGGGAGGTTAACCAAGCCGAGGGTTATCTGGTCGCTGCTGTAACCAGCGACCAGGTTGGCTGGCTGCGGCAGCAAGGATTCACGGTTGTCGTTGATGATACGAAAACCACTGCCCTAAATCGCCCGCCTGCAACCATTTCGGGCCAGGCTTCGGGAATCTCCGGCTTTCCCTGCTACCGCACGGTGGAAGAGACGTACTCGGACCTCAGCCAACTCGCTGCCGCCCACCCGGAGCTGGCGGAGTGGATCGACATCGGCGATAGCTGGCAGAAGACCACCGGCGCCGGCCAAGTGGGTTACGATATTCATAGCCTGGTGCTTAGCAACCGTGCCGCGCAGGTTCCAGCTGCGAAGCCGCGCTTCTTCTTAATGGGCGCCATCCACGCCCGTGAATACGCCACCGCCGAGCTGGCGGCGCGCTTCGCCGAGCATTTGATCTATAATTACGGGACGGACCCCGATATCACCTGGTTGTTGGACCACTTCGAACTCCATATCGTCCCGGTAGCCAATCCCGACGGACGAAAGTTGGCCGAGCAGTATGAAAGCCGCTTTCAGCGTAAAAACACCAACGATTCAAATGGCGGCAGCTGCGCGGTGCCGCCCCAGCCCGCCGACCAGTATGGCACGGACCTAAACCGCAACCACAGCTTTAATTGGGGCGGTGCCAGCCCGGCAGCTTGCTCAGAAACCTACCAGGGGCCTTCCGCTGCCTCTGAGCCTGAAACTCTAGCGATAGAAGCCTATCTCAAGTCGATCTTTCCGGACCAGCGTGGGGAAGGAGAACAAGATCCGGCCCCGCTTTCCTCTTCGGGTCTCTTGATCTCCCTGCATTCATTCGGAGAATTGGTGCTCTGGCCGTGGGGTTGGACCGATTTCCCCGCCCCGAACGACAGCGAGCTGGAAGTTTTAGGAGCTAAGCTGGCCTTCTTCAACGCCTATCATCCCCAGCAGTCCAGCCAGCTCTACGCCACCACCGGGGATTCGGCTGATTTTGCCTATGGCGAACTGGGCGTTCCGGCCTACACATTTGAATTGGGCAAGGATTTTTTCCAGGACTGCGAGACCTTCGAAGCGGTAATCCTTCCCGATAACCTCACTGCCCTCCTTTACGCCTTCAAAGCCGCCCGTCTTCCTTACCAGAATCCATCTGGCCCCGATTCGCTCGACCTGGCGGTCAACCCGGCGATAAACCTTCCCGGTGGCACTGTGACCGTCAC
>DATCIL010000044.1:0-1735 GCA_036507795.1 Anaerolineales bacterium
GCGATTCCATCCGGAGCGCGGTAGCGCCAGAAGGCTAACAGATTGACGTTCACGGCATTAAGCATCAACTCGATACCCATCAATATGGCAACGGCGTTCTTTCTGGCCAATACACCATAGAGGCCAATACTGAAAAGAGCAGCAGCAAACACCAGGTAGTATGAAAGGGGGATCATCAGCCTCTCTCCCATGCGATCGTGATCGCTCCGATCAATGCTCCCAACAGCAACACTGAGGCGACTTCAAACGGTATCACATAAGCATCCGGTGAAACCAGCGCCTGACCGAGCTGTCGTAGCGGGTCGATGCCCTCCGGCAGTTCTGGCAGCGGTGTGCTGAAGCCGCCCCAGCTGCTCAACATCCAGACCAGGCCACCGAAGAAAACCAGCGAAATCAAGGCAGCCATCCACCATCCCGGGTTGTATTGCGGACCCACATCTTGCATCACCCGGCGGGTTAGCATGATGGCAAAGATCATCAAGATCGCGATCGCGCCGATGTAAATAACCACCTGAACGACTGCGAAAAATGGGGCACTGAGCAGCACAAACAGGATGGCCACACCAAACAAGGTCAGGATCAACCACAACGCGGCGTGTACCAAATTACGGGCGGTGACCACCATCACCGCCGCGCCCAGGGTTACAGCTGCAACAATTAGAAAAATAACCTGTAACATTGTCATGGACTCACTCCTGTCCAATGGGTTCTCTGAGATTTAACGTCCTCAGGAGACCTTTGGCATTCAGCAATTCTCAATTTGTCATTGCGAGGAGCGCTCTTTGCGGAGCAGCGCTCTCCGCTGCCGCAATCGCCGCTGAGCCATGCAAGAGATTGCTTCGGCAGAGAACGCCTCGCAATGACACCCTAACGAGAACTTCTGTTTGACATTCATCGAGAAAGCATCCTGATCTTACTCTTGAGCGATTGGTTCCTGGAGATCGGTGACCCGTGGAGCGGCGACCGGGCGTTTCTCGAACGTCAGACGCTCGCGCCGGGCGTACACACGGAGCACCTGCACGGTCCCCCACGCAATCAGGATATTCGCACCTAAATGGATTAACACCCTTGCAGCCGGGGTAGTTCCGGCGATCGCCTTATCGAGAACAGCGGTGACGATCAGCACGACCAGCGCCAAAGGAGTCAGGAACTTCCAGCAAAAATTCATCATCTGGTCTATTCGCAATCGGGGGAATGAATAGCGGACCCACATGATGACGAAATAGACCAGGAAAGCTTTGATGAATAAATAGACGACGCCGAGAATGGGCACCTGCTCGACAAAGGGACCACGCCAACCGCCCAAGAAAAGCGAGGCAACCAGGGCAGACACTGTAAGGGCATGCAGGAGTTCGCCTGCATAGAAAAGACCAAATTTCATCCCGGTATATTCAATATGGAAGCCGGCTACGATTTCCGATTCGGCTTCGGTTAAGTCAAAAGGCGCTCGCCCAAGTTCAGCAATGGAGGTGATCAGAAAAATCAAGGCAGCCAGGGGCGCCATGAAGAGATACCATATGCTCTGGGAGTCCACGATCGTCCCAATCCCCATCGAGCGAGCCAAGATCACGGGTATTAACAGAGCGATCACCATAGGCACTTCATAGGAAAGGACCATGGCGACCGTACGGAAGGCGCCCAATAGAGCGTACTTATTATTGGATGCCCACCCGGCCATGATAATGCCGAGCGAGCTCAGCCCGCCAACAGCTACGATATAAAGCACAGCAACGTT
>DATCIL010000045.1:0-2114 GCA_036507795.1 Anaerolineales bacterium
AGGCGCTTCCTCGGGTCCCTGAGCGGTCAGGCATCAGCCGTCAGCCATCAGGGGCGCTGAGAAGCGCTCAAAGGCTTATGAGCGATGCCCTGCGCCGCGCTGAAGGCTGAGGGCTGAAGGCTGAAGGCTCATATGGACGAAAAACGGGAAAGCATAAAAGACAAGCTCTCGGAAATCGAAGCCGAGATGCGCCGGGTGGGGCTCTGGCAGGACGAGCCGCTGCCCAGGGAAGCTTACGACTACACCCTGGCCTTCGCCCGGGACACCATGGCTTTCCACCAGTGGCTCCAGTTCGTCTTTATTCCTCAAGTGATTGAAATGGTGGAAAACTACGCAGAGCTCCCCAGGAAAAGCGAAGTTGGCATCACCGCCGGCCAGGCCTTTGCGGGCTGGGAAAAAGGAGACCGGCTGGTCGAGCTGCTCCGGCAGTTCGACGAATTGCTGGCGCGCTAGGTCACGGCTTCGATCCACCTCTCCAGCCAGCGTGTGCACGCAAAAGATGTCAGATAGCCAGGGGGAGAGCAGAACGTCGATCGCATAAGGTCCGCCACTGCTCGCTTAGCCAGGCGGCGCGTGCTTTGGCAGTTTGGACTGCGCCGGCGACCGTCCATTGAGCCCCCGGCAGTTTGAGCCGTTGTGTGACGATCTGTTTGCAACCACTCTCCACGGTACCACTGCCGATCATATAGCTGGCGGCTCGGAACCGGTCATAACGCATCCGTTCGGCATTGTTGTAGAAATAGGTCACGGCTCTGTGGGCTGCTGCATAGCCGGGGGCCAAGGCTTCACAGGCGGAGATGACTTGTTCCACCTGACCATCCCAGAGCGCCTGGGTGACCACTTCGAGCCAGGCAGTTCTTTCGGAAAGGTCAGGAAAAGCAGCTCCGGCGACGCCTTCGAGGTATTCTTCGGCGTGATACCAGTCCACGATTTGAATGGCGTAGGGGTAGTACTTGGCCACCAGGTTCCAAATCCAAGCGGCGCCATCGCCCAGGAAGATCAACTCGGGGGTCAGGTCGGCCTGGACCGTGCAGCCGGTGGCCCACAGAAGTTTGCCGAAGTCTTCTGCTTCGCTAATGCCACAGAAGTAGCGCATGTTTTTGGCTCGCAGAGGGATTTGTTGGCGCTGAACCTTGTGGCGTTGACGCTTTGACCGTTGCGCAGGCGGCACCGTTTCGGTCTCAAACCAGCAGCCCACCTTCATATCCCGCCAGTCTTCGTGTTTTTCGGGCGCTCGGCCTGCCTTGAGCCGGGGTTCGATGCGCACTTTGGCCGCATCCATGGAGCCATACAAGCGCGGCGGTACCTGGCCCGGATGGCGTTGACGTTCTTGCAGAGCAGCTTCGTCCTGACTGGACTGGATCAGTTCCTCTTCTTGTTGCGCTTGCAGGGCTCCCATCTTTTCTGTCTCTGCGCGCACGGTATTCTCTGAAACGGCAAACAGAAGAAAGGCTTCTAACCATTTCGGGCTGCCAGCATAAGAGAACTCAATCCCAGCCAGGGCCAACAGCGCCGCCAGCCCGGCCGTCACTGCGCCCGGTTCTAACCCAAACTGCTCATCCAGTGGCGCTTGGCCTTGTTTACAAGCGCAACCCGCATAATAGGCCCGCTCATAGGTCACCGGACCGAACACGCTGATGACTTGCGCAGGACGCATGCGCTGGTAATGCAGTTTCCCACCGCACGGACAGTCGATCTCGCTGTCAGGGGTCGCTTGCATGGAACTCAAGAACATCCCTAAGGCCTGCTCCCCAATCTGCCTCAGGGCTTCCCGCATGCCGTTCTCAATTTCTGCGATGAGCGCTGTCCCTGCGCCTGCTTTTGGTTGTTCCATGACCGCCACTTTGAAGATTTCGGCTAACTGTTGTGCTAGCCCGTTGATCGTTTCAATGTTATAGTTCATCTGGAGCCTCCGGTAGTTTGGTCTTCGGAAAACCTTATCCTACCTCAGGCTCCTTTTCTCTGACAACATTTGCGTGCACACTTATGTCACCGGCCGGTTGACACCTGACAAAAACCTGTTAAAATAGCTTTCCATAATTTAACTGACTCTCGCAGAAAGATGCCTACTCCAGAACGCGCCAGAGAGATTTTTTGACGATCTGATCCAATGG
>DATCIL010000046.1:0-3984 GCA_036507795.1 Anaerolineales bacterium
ATCGTGTTATCGCTGGTTGCCATGTTCATCTTCGCTGCCATGGGTGGTGCCTGGTTCCCGCTGGAGGTTACCGGCAAGACATTTGCCACGATTGGCCATCTCATGCCGACAGCCTGGGCGATGGATGGCTTCCAGAACATCGTCATGCGCGGACTGGGCTTCACTTCGGTTTTGTTCCCGGCAGGCATGCTTTTGCTGTATACTGTCGTTTTCTTCGCTCTGGCCATATGGCGCTTTCGATTTGAGTAGTGAGATTCAGTAGGAGGTCAAAATGGATCAACGTCCTGGCTGTCTATCAGGCCTGCTGAAATTGTTGCTTCTCAATTGGCTGTTTGATGCGCTTCAAGACCGCTTTGGTTTTGGACGCGGAGCCTCGTGCACTGGTTGTGGTTGCGGTTTTATCTTGCTGCTCATCTTCATTTCCCTGTCATGCGCCGTAATCACAGGCACCAACTGGTTCCAGGTGGGTTTCTAGACATCCCTCTTATGATAAGCTTCATCAAAACAAAACTCAAGGATACCTAACTATGGCAAAAGCCGATCAACTCCTATCCGAAAAGTTCAACTGCCCGAAGTGCCAGCATCGCGGCGCTCATATCGAGCGACTTTCTATGTCGGGAACCGGCCTATCGCGCCTGCTCGAAATCCAGGCCTATCGCTACGCCTTCGCATCTTGCAACAACTGCGGTTACACGGAAGTCTACAATCTGAGGACGCTTGAGGGCAAAGACAATCTGGGTAAGTTCCTCGAGATTCTGTTCATGGATTAAGGTGCCAAATTGAGAATCATCGTCCCTGCCATAGGATCACGTGGTGACGTTCAGCCATACATCGCATTATGCCAGGGCCTGCAGGAGGCGGGGCACGATGTCCAGCTGGCCACCAATCCAACATTATGCTCTCTGGTGGACTCATATGGCGCGCCAGTAGTGCCCGTCGGAAAACCGGTAGATATGGGCGCCGCAGGAGCAAGGATTTGGGCCCAGGCCGGTCGTTTTTGGTGGCTGGGCTTGATTCGCATCATGCAACTTGGTTTCCAGCTGGTACGCGACGCCTACCCAGATCTTTTGAATCTGGTTGGGCAGGCCGACCTGGTAGTGGTCACCGATACATTTGCTGGAGCGGCCGAAGCTGATATGCTCGGCGTCCCCTGGATCAGCGCTACCCTCCAACCAGCGCGTGTCCCCGTGCCGAACCCCAAGGTATCTCCCCTGGTACGCCTGTTATTCCGCTTCGCCAACGTGATCATCATGGCGCCGATGAACCGCTTTCGCAAGAGGGTCGGTGTGGCGCCTTTCAAGGATATGGGGAGTATGTTATCTGATCGCTTGACCCTGATCCCGGTCAGCTCCTGCGTATTTCCCCCCAACCCGGACTGGCCCGCTCACGTCAAAATGACGGGGTACTGGACTGCTCACTCCCCGCAAGATTGGAGGCCGCCCGCCGATCTGCTGGCGTTTCTGGAGGCCGGAGATGCGCCTGTAGCAGTCAGCCTGGGAGCGATGAGCCTGTCTGGGGAAAAAACCCGCAAGGCGGCCCAGATAGCCCTGGAGGCCATTCAGCAGTCAGGAATACGCGCCGTGATACAGGGCTGGGACGAAGTCCTGGAAGGCAGAGACCTGCCTGAGAACATCTACCATGCCGGGCCACTGCCGCACACCTGGTTATTTCCCCGCGTCCGCGCTGTAATCCATCACGGCGGTTTTGGCACCACCGCCTCCGCTCTGACCGCAGGTGTACCGGCGATCGTGATCCCCCACATCATTGACCAGCTGTACTGGGCGCAGAGAGTTGTCGAGCTGGGCGCCGGCCCGCGGTTCATCCACCGCACTGGCCTTGATTCTCGGCGCCTGGCGGTGGCTATTCAGCATGCCGCCAGTGACGAGAGCGTGCAGGCCAGGGCCGCTCTTATTGGCAAATGCATCCGTTCTGAGCCTGACGGGGTTAGGACAGCAGTAAAGTGGATAGAGATGTATGGTTAATGCACTCATAGAGTCAAATCCTCTGTTATGATGAATATGACCTTGCGGACCGATCATACCTTGATGAAGAATTGATCCTCGCAGAATCCCGGCTCAGCGTTGTCCACGGTCTGCACCAACGGCGAACCGATCCCTTTCCATAGCCAGTAAATTGAGGCAAAGTATATAATTACCTCATGAAGACGGAGATTTACACATGAAGCAGCCCACCCGCGCGGATCGCCTGGCTGCTAGAGAAAGGCCAAAAGGTCGCAGCCCCGTGATGTTTCAGAGATGGAGGCACTTGCTTTTTCTCCATTGGGAATTCGAGCCTCAGGAGATCCAAGAGACGCTTCCAGATGGGCTGTTTGTGGACACTTTCAACTCCAGAGCCTATGTCGGCATCGTCCCCTTTTTCATGCGCGACGTTCGCCCGGTCTTCCTCCCTGCTGTCCCCGGTATATCCAATTTCCTAGAATTAAACCTCAGAACCTATGTGTTCGATACGCACGGCACCCCTGGCGTCTGGTTCTATTGCCTGGACGCCAGCCAGTGGCTGGCGGTTGAGATCGCTAAAAAGTTCTTCGGTCTGCCATATTACCATTCAGAAATGGGTGCTAAAAAGGTGCGCAATGGAGAGATCATATACTCAGCTCAGCGCCGCGGCGCCCCCTCAAGATTCCAATCAACTTTTCGCTATCGCGGCTCCGGTCCTGTTCGAAATGCCGATGCTGGATCGCTAGAATTCTTCCTGATCGAACGCTATATCCTCTTCAGCTATTTTCCAAAACAGGAGAAGCTCATGATGGGTAGAGTGCATCATCAGCCCTATCCTTTATTGGATGCTGAAGTTCCTGAGTGGGATGACAAACTGTTTGAACTCAACGGTCTTAAACCGCCTGGTCGCCAGCCGGACCATATCATCCTTTCTCCAGGCGTGGACGTTGACATTTTTGCCGTTTACGCCTCATACTCTTCATTATAGATCAGGTCGGTCGCGGGGACGAACTGGCGCAAGCCGAAGCGCGTGAGCACGACCGCGCCAAGCCCGATTGTGGCTGCGAGCAAAGAAACCAGGGGGCCGATAAAGGGAATGATCGAAAGCACATCAACCAGGATCATGAATGCCAAGGTACCCAGGAAAGCGCTGCCGCTCCGCCCGACTTCCAGGTTAAACCGTTGAACCAAAAACCTCCCGAAAGCCGTGCCGAATCCGATCCAGCCATAGGCAACCATCAAACCTCCCACGACCACGCCGATAACTGTAACCGGGATGAGGATCAGGGTGAAGGCCATGAATACCAGCAGCACCGGCCCTACCACTCCCACCAGGATTCCCATGGCGGCTGACACCACGGGATGCTCGATTTCGGCCTGGCTGACCCGTGATAGAGGTGCCGGGAGGGTTCGGGCCGCCAGGTAGGCCAGGAAAGCCAGGACCAGTGACCAGGGCAGTAACTGCACGAGCCTCTCTGCCGCCGATACCCTTGGGAAGAAATCATCCAACTCAACATTGCTGGCGGGTCCCGTTAAAATCGACCCTTCTATCGTGGCCCCCGGGGCAATTTCGTATTCGCCGCCGCCCACCCGGAAGTCCCCGCGGATGATCGCCTCGGGGCCGATTGCAATATCCCCGCCGACGACGGAGACATCCTGATCGATTGCGGCGTTGATCTCCGCCGCGCCGCCCAGCATGAAGACCGATCCCCGGACGCCAGCGCCCTCCTCGAGGATCACTTCACCGTCAACGATCACCAGCACGCCGTTCAGGATATCGCCGCTCGAATAAATGTGCCTGCCCTCCAGGACCAGGGTTCCGCTGTAAGCGCCCCCATCCGTTGCGCAGGCGGAAAGCAAAAGTACCGCAGTCCGGGCAAGGACAAAACCGAATTTACTTTTCATCCTCTCTCTTTCACGGATTCACGATCCTTATTTCGTCTTCTGGCTACTGGAGCGAAGAAAATCAAGATAAAAACCATCAGGAAGAACAGCATCGCCAGGGCATCGACGATCCTCAAGTGAG
>DATCIL010000047.1:0-1037 GCA_036507795.1 Anaerolineales bacterium
GAGACTGGCTTTCTGGTTGGATACGACTGCCTGCCGAACCGCGGACCGGGTGCTGCTGGACACCCAGGCGCACCTGGATTACTTTGCGGAGACCTTCAACGTGCCCGGCGCCAAAATGAGCGCTCTGCCGGTTGGCTGCAACGAGGACCTTTTCCATCCTAAAAGCGCTGAAATAGCCGATGGCCTTACAAAGGTGCTGTATTATAGCACTTACCTCCCGCTCCACGGCGTAGATATTGTCCTTCGGGCTGCCGACTTGCTTCGAGAGGAAAAGCAATTGTGTTTCAAAATCATCGGATCCGGGCAGGAATATCATTCCGTCCGGCGGCTGGCAGCTGACCTGGGACTCAACAACATGATGTTTGAACCGCCTATCCCTCTAGCGGGATTGCCCAATGAAATTGCCCTGGCCGACATATGCTTAGGTGGACATTTTGGAGCCAGCGATAAAGCCGCCAGGGTGATCCCGGGAAAAATTTACCAGATTTTAGCCATGGCCCGGCCACTGGTGGCTGCCGATACGCCGGCAAATTCGGCGTTGTTAAGCCACGGGAGTACCGCACTGCTGTGCCCATCGGAGGATGCGGCGGGCCTGGCCGCGGCTATCCTCGAATACCACCGAAATCCGGAACTCAGAGGCCGGATCGCGGAAAACGGGCGAGCCCGTTTCCTGGAGGTGGCGAGCGAGGCGATTATCACAGATAGATTACGCGAAATCGTTCAGGGATTGGTCAAAAAAACGTGAAGATCGCGTTTGTGACATTGGGTTACCGCCCTTTCAGGACATCCGGGCTCGATGTGAGCGGAGAGCGGCTGGTTGAAGGGTTGTTGAGAGCAGACCACGGTGTGACTGTCATTGCCGGGAGCCGCGGCCGGGTAGAAGAGAATCACTGCCATCCGGCCCTCAACATCTTGCGGATTGCATTAGGTCCCACCGATTGGATCGGATTCGGTTACCAGGCTGCGAAAACGCTAAACCGTTCGGGCACCTTTGATGTGGTTCATTTCTGGGACGTGCATTTCGCCTGGGCCTACCG
>DATCIL010000048.1:0-1771 GCA_036507795.1 Anaerolineales bacterium
CAACGCCTTCGACCTGATCTACACCATGAAGGGTGCTTTGGCCGGTCCGAATTTTTCCACCGATCTTATGGGCACGCTCTTCTACCGGACTTTCTTCGGTCAGCAGCTGCAGCTGGGTAATCCGACCATGGGTGCTACCATTGCTGCCATGATGTTCCTGATCATTCTGAGCGGTGTCCTGCTTTATATGTACTTCTGGCAGCAGCGCGTCCAGACTGTTGAAATGTGAGGTGGTCCGATGGCTGATACCGATCGTTCGCTCGCATCCCAGAAATTACCCGAAGTCTCCATAGGATATCGCTTACGGCGTCTTCTCCCCCCTTATCAAGGGGAGCGGCGACGGAGTGCGTCGCTTGGGGGGATTCTTTTCCCCCCTTCTCAAGGGCGGCTGGCGGGGGTTCTTCGCCCCCCTTATCAAGGGGGGTCGGGGGGGATTCGCCTTGGTCCTCTCATTCCCCATTTGGTTTTGATCGCCTATTCGATCATCGCCCTGTTCCCCATTCTGATGATCCTGGTCAACTCTTTTAAGTCCCGCAGAGCCATTTTCGGCGAACCCTTCGGGTTGCCATCTACAGAAACCTTCAGCCTGATCGGTTATGAGACCGTCTTCTCGCGCGCCAATTTCCAAACATATTTCTTGAACAGCATTATCGTCACCCTTGCCGCCCTGCTCCTGACCTTGCTCATCGGATCCATGGCCGCCTATGCCCTGGCTGAATATCGGTTCCGTGGCAACACCTGGCTGGGACTGTACCTGGCCTTTGGCATTATGATCCCGATCCGCCTGGGCACCGTCGGCATCCTGCGCATGATGGTCAGCTTCAGCCTGGTCAACACCCTGGTTGCTTTGATTCTGGTCTATATTGCTCAAGCCCTGCCCTTGACCATCTTCATCCTCACCCAGTTCATGCGCCAGGTACCCGGCGAGCTGAAAGACGCCGCCCGCATCGATGGCGCCAGCGAGTATCGCATCTTTGGTCTGGTCCTCCCCTTAGTCCGGCCCGCCCTCGGAGCCATCGGCATTTTCACCATGATTCCGATCTGGAACGATCTCTGGTTCCCCCTCATCCTTGCGCCCAGCGGCAGGACCGCCACCATCACCCTGGGAGTCCAGCAGTTCCTGGGACAGTTCGTCAGCGATTGGAACGCCGTCCTCTCTTCCCTGACCCTCGCCATGGTGCCCATCTTGATCTTCTACATTATCTTCTCGCAGCAAATGATCCGCAGTATAACTGCCGGTGCTATTAAATAGTTTGGCTGTGTCACATTCCGCCTACAAAAAGCCCCAAGCCTGGGAGAGAAGGTGGCGAGCAGGCTGCCCCTCTCCCCGAATTGGGCGAGAAGATGGAAAGCAGGCTGCCCCTCTTCCCGAATTGGGCGAGAAGGTGGCGAGCAGGCTCCCCTCTCCCAGAATTGGGATAGGGGCCGGGGGTGAGGGCGGTCTGGTGCTTACTTGATCTGTTTTTTTGATCTTCATCTCAGGAGGTCCCTATGAAAGTCGGAATTGTCGGGGTTGGTTTTATGGGAACCGCTCACGCCGAGGCTTGGGCCGCCACCGATGCCAAACTTGTGGGCTTCGCCGCTGAGAATACAGACGCAGCCGGATCCCTGGCCTCCCTCTACGGTAAGCAGATCTTCTCGGACCTCGATGCCATGCTTCCCCATGTGGGTGTGGTCGATATCTGCACCCCCACCCATCTCCATTATGACATGGTCTTGCAGGCTGCCGCTGCTGGCAAGCACGTCATCTGTGAGAAGCCCCTGGCGCGCA
>DATCIL010000049.1:0-1519 GCA_036507795.1 Anaerolineales bacterium
CCATCGAGGGTAGCCGCCCTACCCTCGAGGCCTTCGTCCAGTACCTGGATGAGCAGGGGTTGACGCGGCGCCGTATGAGCGTTGAAGAGCTATTCGTTCCCAACGTCCGCTCCGAGCTTTTTCGCTACCTGTGAGGCACCGGTGAAGGATAGGCGCTCGCTTCACAGCTGAGCGGGCTTCATCCCTTCTCTGGTGCTTGCGGAGATATGAAGATGCCTTCATCTTATTCATCCAAACCTGGAATACTATTGGCAGCCGCAGCTGCATGTGTCTTGCTGGCGGCATCCCAGGCGAGCGCAACGGAAACCAAGGAACAGTATATAGCTGCCGGTATTTTTGAAACTGGATTGCTCCCGGAAATGCCGGAAGATGCCAATTGCCCCGGGATAACTTCCGGTTTTGCCGATCGCTACAATCGTTCCGGGACATTGAGGAGTGAATACTCCCCTTGGCTTTCTCATGCAGGGGTTGATTGGGGTTTACCGGAAGACACTCCGATCGTGGCGATTGCCGATGGCCGGGTCATTGCCAGACAAGCGGATGCGCCCGGAAGCGCAACCGGCAACCAGGTCATCATCAGGCATCAGGACGGGCCGGACGACATCAGCGCCAGTTACGTCCATTTATCCGGCTTCAACGTCGACGCAAATCAGGAGGTGAAACGAGGTCAGGTCATCGGATTTGTCGGAAAGACCGGGAAAGAGGTCACTTATCCCCACTTGCATTTGAATGTTTATGGCAGGGCACGGGTCCAGCTTGGCGACAGAAAATTAAGATATCGGTATGACTTTCTCCAGGTCTTTTCGGGAGACATGACGCCCATCGATCCCGTCAAGAAACGCAATCAGAAGGTGAAGGTCTCCTATATCGACCAGTTTGGAAAAGTGCATCCGCCAGAGGCTAAAGTTATCTGGCCGTTCATTTGTCGGGTAAAGGGATAGGAAATTCCGGTAGTACAGTATTGGGGTCATTCCTTTAGTTTATATCGCTTCAACGTCAGCGCCATCTTTGTACTTGTCTGCCCCTGCTCAATCTTGGTTTGGATCTGTGAGATCCTTGCAACCGACACCCCAACACGCCCGGCAACCTCCTGGAGCGAAAGATTCCCTACCCGGCGCATTAAATAGACCGCCAACCAATACGCCTCCACGTGGCTCCTATCAAGCACCCGCGACGCTGGAACATCATAGGCTCGCCCGACCGTGGCAACAATTTCGTCCACGCCAGGACATAGCGGCTTGGTCTGTGCCCTTGCAATCCCCTGCACGGCCTTTCCCTCAACCAGGTTTTGCATGCGTTCTAGAAAATCCTCACCCCCCAAATAAATCTGTCCCTTAAGACCTTCCCAAACCGACGGCTTGGCGATTCCCTCAGCTACAAACTTGCGGTAGTTTGCTTGCTTGCCCGAAAAAAGGCTCACCACCTTTTCCACCGCCAACCATTGCGGCGCCGTAATCTTTCCCACCGTTGCCCGATAGCTCGACCACTTCCAGTCCTCTGGCCTTTGAACCACCTTCGC
>DATCIL010000050.1:0-33595 GCA_036507795.1 Anaerolineales bacterium
AGCCTGCTGAATTGAGAAGGACCCGGCCAGGATCTCAGCCAGCGAGCCCGATCCCAGCTCAAAGCGGGAAGAGACGCCATTCAGTTCAGCGTTTTTTCGGGCGGATGCGAGGGCCTGCGGATCGATGTCAACACCGAGGGCATGCTCCGCGCCCATCTTTAATGCGGCAATCGAGAGGATGGCGGAGCCGCAGCCAAGGTCGATCACGATCCGTGGAGAACGCTCGGTCGGGAGACCCCGCTGATCAGTGGAAGAAGTATTGTCTCGGAAGAAATGCTCTATTGACTGAAGGCACATTTGGGTGGTGGGGTGGGTACCGGTGCCGAAGGCCATGCCGGGATCGATCTTCACCGTCATGCGGTGGGGGTCGGGTGGATCGAGCCAGGCGGGCACGATTTGAAGTTTTTCACCGATCAAAACCGGGCGATAGTGCTCTTTCCAGGCTTCCGACCAGTCAGTCTCTTCTATTATTTTAAATTGCGGTTCGGAGAGAGGCTTGATGCGCCCAAGATACCATAACGATTCTCTCAGGCGCTGGCGTTTATCCTCCAGCTCGGAGTCCACCGGCACAAAAGCATAGACCCGCAGCGGCCCTCCGACCTGGCCCTCCCCCCTTTCCAAAAGCGGCAGTGAGGATTCTGCGAGGATCTGGGTGGATTCGATTACTACACCGCCGGGGGCGAAGCGCGCCAGGACTTCGGCGACGGCTTCGGCCAATTCGCCATCGACGGTGAGGGAGACTTCGAGGTAGGAGGAGGGCATTAAGAGCTAATGCGTAATACGTATTTCGTAAGGGTGTTAGGCGTGAAACGTGATGCGTGAAGGGCGGGCTCGGTCGGGACACCTCGCCGATCACTAGGACACCGATCGGAGGAAGGGGCAATCAATTGGGATTAGTTCTATCCGCCGATGGCGTCTTTGAGCCAATCCAGGAAGCCTCGTTCCTGGGGCCGGACTTCGCTGCCCAGGGTGTCGGCGAGCTGCTCGAAGAGTTCGCGCTGTTTGGGGCTCAGCCGGGAGGGAATATCGACGTTGATCACGACCAGCTGATCGCCGCGCCCGTTGCTGCGCAGGTGAGGGACACCTTTACTGCGAATATGCAGCACCTTTCCGGGCTGGGTGCCGGGAGGGATGCGCAATTTCTCAGGACCATCCACCGTGGGAACTTCCACTTCGGCACCTAAAACGGCCTGAGCAACATTGATATCCAGATCGAGTAGAACATCATCATTGCGCCGGCGGAAGTATTTATGCGGCTTTACGTTAATGGTGAGGTAGAGGTTGCCGTGAGGGCCGCCATAAACCCCCGGCTGACCCTCGCCTGCCAGGCGGATTTGGGTGCCGGTGTCCACGCCGGCCGGGATGGAAACGGTTTTTTTGCGGCTGCGGCGCTGGATACCGTTTCCATTACAGGCATGGCAGGGGGTTTCAATGGTCTCGCCGGTACCATTGCAAGCCGGGCAGGTGGTCACCTGGACCATGGAACCCAAAATGGTCTGACGAGCCTGACGCACCTCACCGCGCCCACCACAGGTAGCACAGCGCACCGGCGAGGTGCCAGGCTCTGCGCCAGAACCATTGCAAACTTCACAAACTTCGTCCCGGGTAATCTCTATCTCTTTCTCGACGCCAAAGACGGCTTCCTCAAAAGCAAGATCAACACGATACTGGAGATCGGCGCCCCGGCGCGGCATATTGCGGGCGCGGCGGGAAGTGCGACCGAACCCGAAGAAATCGCCGAAGATATCGGCGAAATCGGAGAAGTCGAAGTCGACATTGGGCACTCCGCCAGCGCCGCGCACACCGGCATGACCGAAGCGGTCGTACACGTTGCGCTTTTCGGCGTCGGAGAGCACGGCGTAAGCTTCGTTGATCTCCTTGAAGTGCTCCTCCGAATCCGGCGATTTGTTCACATCCGGGTGGTATTGGCGAGCCAATCGCCGGAACGCTTTTTTGAGTTCGTCATTGGAGGCGTTGCGAGGAACGCCCAAGACTTCGTAATAATCGCGGTCAGTCATACCTTCAGAAAACATTAAACGTTACGGAACTCACCTTCAACGACATCTTCGTCGCCCTCATCGCCACCATCGCCGGAGTCGGACTGTGAACCATCATCCGTCCCGCCGGCAGCCTGCGGCTCACCCTGCTGGTAAGCGGCGGCGCCCAACTGCTGAACCAGCTGCATGAGCTCTTCGGTCGCTGTGCGGATGGCAGCGGCGTCATCGCTTTCCATCGCCTTACGCACGTTAGCAGCGTTCTCTTCAATTTTGCTCTTCAGATCGGCAGGAACCTTATCGCCGAGGTCGCGCACGGTCTTCTCGGCAGTGTAAACGGCGTTATCGGCAGCGTTGCGAGCCTCGACCAGCTCTTTGCGGCGGCGATCCTCCTCGGCATGGGTTTCGGCCTCTTTGCGCATACGCTCGACCTCGGGCTCGCTCAATCCAGAGGAGGCCGTGATGGTGATGTGCTGGCTGCGCCCGGTAGCTTTGTCTTGAGCGGTCACATTGAGGATGCCGTTAGCGTCGATGTCGAAGGTGACTTCGATCTGGGGGACACCGCGGGGCGCGGGCGGCATACCGTCGAGGATAAATTTGCCCAGGGATTTATTATCGGCGGCCATGGGGCGCTCACCCTGGAGCACATGGATTTCTACTTGAGACTGGTTGTCGCTAGCAGTGGAGAAGACCTGGCTTTTGCGGGTAGGGATGGTGGTGTTGCGCTCGATCATAGGGCTGGCGACGCTGCCCAGCGTTTCCACGGAGAGGGTCAGCGGGGTGACGTCTAGCAGTAGGATATCTTTGACATCCCCGCCCAGAACGCCCGCCTGAATGGCGGCGCCAATGGCAACGACCTCGTCGGGATTGACACCCTTGTGAGGCTCTCTGCTGAATAGCTTGCGAACGGCCTCCTGCACAGCGGGCATGCGGGTCATCCCGCCAACGAGGATAACCTCATCGATATTAGCGGGCTGGAGATCAGCGTCCTTTAGCGCCTGTCGGACAGGACCCATGGAACGCTCAACCAGATCGCCAGTGAGCTGTTCGAGTCTGGCGCGGGTGAGGGGCATGACCAGGTGCTTGGGACCGCTGGCGTCGGCGGTGATGTAGGGCAGGTTGATCTCGGTCTGCATCAGGCTAGAGAGTTCGATCTTGGCTTTTTCGGCGGCCTCCTTGAGGCGCTGTAAAGCCTGGCGGTCTTTGCGCAGGTTGATGCCGTTTTCCCTTTGAAACTCATCGGCAATGTAATCGATAATACGCTGGTCGAAATCGTCGCCGCCCAGGAAAGTATCACCGCTGGTGGAACGAACCTGGAAGACGCCTTCGCCGACATCCAGAATGGAAATATCGAAGGTACCGCCACCCAGATCGTACACCGCGATCACCTCCTCAGACTTCCTGTCGAGTCCATAGGCCAGGGATGAGGCCGTCGGCTCATTGATAATGCGCAAAACCTCCAAACCGGCGATTTTGCCGGAATCCTTTGTGGCATTTCGCTGGGCGTCATTGAAATAAGCAGGCACAGTGATAACCGCCTGCGATACCGCCTCGCCTAAATAGGCTTCGGCGTCAGCCTTGAGCTTGCTGAGGATCATCGCCGATACTTCTGGAGGCGAATATTCCTTGCCATCCAGCATAACACGCACGTCGCCATTGGGTGCTTCGCTGACTTGATAGGGAACCCGGGAAACGGCGCGCTGCACTTCGGGATCGCTGAACTTGCGTCCCATGAAACGCTTAATGGAGAAAATGGTATTCTCGGGATTGGTCACAGCCTGATTGCGAGCGACGCGCCCGATCAGACGTTCGTGATTTTTGTTGACAGCGAGGACCGAAGGGATTAAGCGTTCACCTTCGGCGGATGGGATCACGGTCGGCTCACCACCTTCCATGACCGCCACTACAGAATTTGTCGTACCTAAGTCAATGCCAATGATCTTTGCCATGAAATGATGCCTCCAAAATGGTTAGTGGTCTGTGGGTGGTGGACAGCGGACAGTGAACGGATTTCAAGCCACTCGCCACCCAGCACAGACCACAAGTTTACTTCGCAACGCGGACCAAAGCCGGGCGCAGAACACGATCGCCGAGCATATAACCGGGCTGAACGACTTCGATGATCTGGCCGCTCTCATGATCCGGGCTTTCCTCATGAGAAATAGCTTCGTGCATATTAGGATCGAACATTTCTCCCTCGGCCTCCATGCGCTTGACGCCTTCCGATTCGAGGGTTTTTAGAAACTTTCGGTAGATCAGCTCGATTCCGCCAGCCCAGATGGCACCCTCGCCTTCTGGTGGCCGATTGCTGAGGGCCCGCTCGAGGTCGTCAAGGATCTCCAGGTAACGACGGATGATGGTTCCGGCAGCTGTCTGGTGAGATTGTTCACGCTCGCGGTCGATGCGCTTGCGGAAATTAGCAAACTCGGCGCGGGCACGCTGCCAACCTTCGAGATATTCATCCGACTTCAGGCGAATGGCCTCGAGCTCTTTCTTCAACTCAGTAATATCTTCTCTAACCTCGTCACCCAGTTCATTCAATTCTTCAAGTTCAGTTTCTTCTGCCAATTTTTCTTCACGCACAATTTCTGCTTCAACAACTTCTGGGTCCATTGAGTCAGTTGATTGTGTTGGTTTGTTTTTGTCCTCGTTCATTATTCCGTCTTATTCCTCCCGTAGGATTTGTTTTATGAATTGGCTACTCGATGTGCATCTCGACGACAAGATCGCTGAGCAACCCCGCCACAAAGCGAACCGTCGAAATAGTGCGACCGTAGGCCATGCGGATGGGCCCCAGGACGCC
The DNA here is from genome assembly GCA_036507795.1 of Anaerolineales bacterium. Taxonomy (GTDB): domain Bacteria; phylum Chloroflexota; class Anaerolineae; order Anaerolineales; family UBA4823; genus DASQQR01. The sequence continues at coordinate 4,798 of DATCIL010000050.1, forward strand.
AAGGGCACCAGTAGCCAGCCCCGGGGCGCCATAGCGCGCCAGGACCATCGAACACTGGCGCAGGTCTTCCCAGGTGCCTTCACCACCAATCAAGACCTGGATACCACCTACGCTGCTAGTCAGGATGGTGCGAGAAAGCAAATCTTCCAGCAATGAGCGCTCCTCTAATACGCGCAGCGCCCGGCGAGCCACATCGACTTCGGAGAACTCAGGCTCAGCCAGCACATTGGTGAAGCCATCCCGGTAAACTTCGCCGCCGAGAATGGCGGAGGAGCGCTCCATTTCCTCGACCGTGAGCTTGAGGACATCCTGCTCGAGGGTGTCCATCTGCGCCATCATGGCAGAGATGGTTTCATAATCGAGCCCCTGACAGCGCCAGTTGATATTTTCCGCAACGGCACTGAGCCGTTCCTGACTAACGGGTTCGGCGAGCACTAACATTTGCTGGCGAACCTCACCACCTGCGAGCACCAATACCATCAGCACCTGCCGGGCAAAGGTGGAAATCAGCTCGAGGTGCTTGAAGCGGGCCTGCTCGGGATGCGGCGAAGTAACCAGCGCCGCCGCCTGCGATTGGTGGGCCAGGATTGAAGCGGCCAAACGCATCCAATGCTCCATATCCTGACGGGTCTGGTAGAACTGGTGGGCGATCGTGCGTTTGGTAGTGTCCGGCAGATCCGTATGGCCCATAAGCTGGCGCACAAAGTAACGGTAGCCATCTTCGGTCGGCTCACGGCCGGCGGAAGTGTGCGGCTGGCGGAGATAACCGGTATCGGTAAGGGCGGCCATCTCGTTGCGCACGGTGGCGGAACTGAACTCCAGGCCGTATTTCTCCACCAAACGTTGCGACCCGACAGGCTGGGGGGTCTCAATATAATCTCGGATGACTAAGGCCAGGATAAGTTTCTGGCGTTCGCTGAGGCTCGTCATTTTTCACCTTTTAGATATTAGCACTCTCTGAGGGAGAGTGCTAACAATACGGCTACGATGATACCACGGCGGGGAGATAACGTCAAGAAAAGGTTAGGCGGGAGGAGTGATTCGTAAAACGTGAAACGTAATGCGTAATTCGTAAAAACGTTTGGAGATGTCTGGTTATGGAAAAGGTTGAGGATTTCACCGAGAATGTTTGCAGAGCTGGCGGCGGGCGGCGAAGTCTTTGGGATAGGACGCCTGACAGGTGACGCTCATTGAAAAACTGATATAATATGGCTACAATCGGGTATCAATTGTAGCAACATGAAGCTGCGAGGAGGCGATAATGGCTTTGATCGGAATACGCGAATTACGAGATAATACATCAGAGGTTTTGCGGCAAGTACGTGAAGAAAAAGCTGAATATGTAATCACTTACCAGGGCCGACCGGTAGCAATCTTATTACCCGTGGATACTGAAGCGGCCGAGATCGCCCTGGTGCAGGCCAGTAAGCAAGCTGCTCTAGGCGGTTGGGAGGTTTACACGCGCCTGGCTGAGGCATTGAGACAGGAGTGGCCGGAGCAAAAAGACACGCAAACGATTATCGACGAAATCCGCGGAGAGTAGAATGTGTATACGATTGATGCCAGCGTGCATATAAGCGCATTAAACAAAGCCGAACCCGAATCGGGCGAAAGCCGGGCTTTCCTCGAACAGATCCGCAAGCAATCCATATCGATATTTTCTCCTACTTTGCTTATCGTAGAGATCGCAACAGCAATCGCGTGCATCTTCGATGACCCAATCCGAGGCATTGCATTGGCCCAGGCAATTCGCCTGCTTCCAAACCAGATGTTCATAACTTTGGACGATTCATTAGCAATTGAGGCGGGACGAATCGGCGCGCAACACCGCTTGAGAGGAGCTGATGCGATCTATGCTGCAGTGGCAAGAAATAGCAACTGCATACTCGTCACACTTGACAAACAGCAGCTCGAGCGGTTAGCGGGGATCCTTGATGTGAAGAAGCCGGGGGAGGTGGGAGCGGCGGGGTAGAGCGCTGCGAAAGAGCTGGGGTGCTATGGAGCGGCAGCATAGAGGGCTGCTTGGGAGCTGGGGAGATGAGCAGTGCGGATGGCGCAGGAGGGCTCGGTCCGGAGACCTCGCCCATCTTTGAAGGCGGAAATATTTACGGAGCCGGCGGTGGAGGGCTCGGTCAGGAGACCTCGCCCATCTTCGAACGGGAGGCCTCGCCAATCTTTGAAATTCTACGAGAGCGGTTGGGGAAGGGGGGTAGCCTCGGGGCGGGGTTCACGGACGCGGGACATGAAAAGCCCCGCAAGAAACATGAATGCCGCCGAGAAGACGAACATGATGCGGTAGTCGCCACCGGTCAGGTCGATCATGAAACCAACCGTCTGGGGACCAGCGACAGCAGCCAGGTTGGAGGCGAAGTAGTAGAGACCGGTAAAGGCGCCTATACGCACGTCGCCGCCGACATCATAGATCATGGGCAGGGAATTGACGTTGATCAGCGACCAGAAGAAACCAGCGGGGACGAGAAAGGCGATCAACATTAGCTGATTCGAAACGAGCAAACCATAAATGAACAACAGCACCAGGCCGGAAATGCCGATCAGGATGATGCGGCGGCGGCCAAAGCGGGTGGCCAGCAGCCCACTGGGAACGGCAAAAACCACGAACATGAGAGCCAGCCCGGAGGTCAGCACGGCCATACGCCCTTCATTGATGCCCAGGGAGAATTTACCAAAGGAAGAAATCCAGGTCTCCAGGGCATTAAAACCCATAAACCAACACAGAATCGCCAGCAGGATCAGGAGACCGGAACGATCCGAAGACTGGAGCACCTGGCGAAGGTTGGCGATAAAACCACCTCCCTGACCTTCGGTCTCGGCTGTGTAGGGAGTCTGTGGCTCACGGACGAAGAGCAGGACGACGCTGATAGCGATGAGCAGGACCAGGCTGCCAAAAACGAAAGGAGCAATGCGTCCAGCCTGGTAGAGAGCGCCGCCGACCAGGAAGGCAGCAATGGCGCCGATGCCGCCCATGAGGTTTATAACGCCATTAGCCGTGCTGCGCTGGTGGGCGGGGAATAGATCCCCGAGCAGGGCAACGGTGGGCGCTCGAAAGAGGGCCATGGCGATATTGGTAAAGAGGATGGCGAACATAATACCGACCGGGGAGCGCATGACGGGAACGGCGACAAAAAATATGGCGGCGAGGGGAGCGCCGATGAGCATCCATGGTTTGCGACGACCGAGGCGAGTCCGGGTCTTGTCGGAACGCTCGCCAACAACGGGCTGAACGAACATATTCAGGTAATTGTCCCAGGTCATGATGAAGCCAATCATGGTAGCGGAAAGGGCGAAATCGTCCCTGAGAAAAACCGGGACGAAGTTATTGAAGATGGGCCAGATCAGGCTGATGCCGAAGAAGCCGAAACCGAGGACGAGGGTCTTAGAGTAGGGGAAGTGGTTGTTCATGGGATCTCCGTGAGGGGTAAAACGTAAAGCGTGATGCGTAAAACTTGAGGCGTGGCGAGTGTGTCTCGTATTTCGTGTTATTCGGATTTTAAGGTTTCAAGGAACTGGCGATCTTCGTCGGTGAGGGAGGCTTTGGCTAAGAGGTCCGGCCGGCGTTCCCAGGTGCGACGCAGGGAGTGCTGGCGGCGCCAACGGGCGATCCGGGCGTGGTTACCGGAGAGGAGCACGTCGGGCACGGGCCAGCCGCGGAAATCTGCGGGACGAGTATAGTGAGGATATTCAAGCAGGCCGGAAGCATGGGAGTCCTCCCAGGCGCCGGCGGGAGCGCCTAAAACACCCGGAATCAGACGGGTAACGGCGTCGATGATCACCAGGGCAGGTAGCTCGCCTCCGGTAAGGACGTAATCTCCGATGGAAATTTCATCGCTAACCAAATGCTCCCTGATGCGCTCATCCACCCCTTCGTAACGGCCGCACAGCAAAGCCAGTTGGGAATCATGCGTGGGCGGGGCAAACTCCTGAAAAGTCAATTCTTGGGCTACGGATTGGTTGAATAATCGACCCTGGGGAGTCAGCAAGATGACGGGGCAAACGGGCGGAGACCCCAAAACTCCCTCTACGGCAGCGAAGATGGGTTCGGGCTTCATGATCATACCGCCGCCGCCGCCATAAGGTTCATCGTCGGTGATGTGATGGCGATCAGTGGTCCACTCACGGATGTTATGCACGTGGATTTCCACCAGCCCACGCTGGCGAGCGCGCTGCAAGATGCTTGTGCTAAGATAGGGATCAAAGACTTCGGGAAAGAGGGTAAAAACGTCGAAGCGCATGGGCTCATTCTAGCCGGATTACAGGTGGTTGGCAAGTAATTAGAGAAGGTGTCTCGGTCAGGAGACCGAGACGATCTTCCGGTGGCGGTCTTCGGGGATTTGGCTTGACCTAATTTTCAGGGGAGTGGTAATATCAAGCTATGTATTTGAGAGGCAGCAATTGGAATATGAAGCACAAGCGGCGACGACCAAGCAGCCCGTGGCGGATTTTGCTGCTCGTGATCCTGATCGGGACAGGGTTGTATGTCAATCAGGTTGTCGTACCCGCCACGCCGCCCCTGTTCATTCCAACTGCGACACCCACCCGCAGCCCCGAATCCTTTATAAACGAAGCCGAAGCGCTTTACGAAGACGGCAAACTGGTGCAGGCGATTGAGGCATACAGAAGGGCGATTGCCGTCGATCCGGATAACCCGTCGATATACGTTGACATGGCCCAGGCGCAGATATTCACGGGACAGTACGAAGCAGCCCTCGAAAGTGCCGAACGAGCACTGATCCTGAACAACACCAATCCTTTGGCTCACGCGCTCAAAGGATGGGCCCTGGACTTCTTGCAGGATTATACGCAAGCGGAAGGAGCCGTCCTGCGCGCCCTGGAACTGGATCGCAACAATGCCCTGGCGCATGCCATTTATGCAGAGATTCTGGTCGACAAAACCCAGGCCGGGCAGGGAGATATCGGCGGCCTCGAGAAGGCGGCCGAGGAATCGAGGACGGCGCTATCGCTGGCGCCAAACCAGCTAGAGACGCTGCGCGCCCGCGGATATGTGCTGTGGATCACCGGAAATTACGAGGAAGCTATCCAGCATTATAAACAAGCGGTGGCAATCAATGATAAAATCGCAGACCTGCATATGGCTCTGGGATACAATTATTTTTTCCTGAACGAGTATGAGTTGGCTGTGCAGGAGTTCCTGCAGGCAGTGGCGCTGAATCCGAGCGACCCAATTGCGCCTCTCGAAATCTCCAGGACCTATTCAGCGGTGGGCGATTTCAGCCAGGCAGTGCAGTACGCCGACCAGGCGGTCAAGACGCTGCCATCCGATCCAAGACTGCATGGCAACCTGGGCGTGATGTACTACAAGAACAACCAGCTGAACAGGGCCATAGAAGAACTGTCCCTGGCGATCCAGGGCGGCGCGATGGAAGACGGTACCGTGGTGGAAGGGCTCCCGCTGGACTACGGAAGGGTCGCCGAATATTACGCGATCTACGGGCTGGCGCTGGCCAAATCCAGCCGCTGCTCCGAGGCTGTGCCAATCTTTCAGACCATCCGATCGGGGGTTCCGGAGGATGAGATTAACGTTTACAATGCGGAACAAGGGTTGATCATCTGCCAGGAGAATTTGGAAGAGGTGCTGGGCGAGGAGGAGGCGGAAGCTGTGACAGAGGAAATTGAGGAGGAGCAAGGTACGCCGGCGCCGTGAGGATAGGGCGTGAGGCGTGAAACGTGATGCGTAAAAGCGTAATGCTTGATGGGTAATTGTATTGTGCGAGGTGTGAAACATGAGATGGGAGGCGTAGGTATTATCGATGATAGATCCGGGTCTTAACGGGATAAAGCCGCATTTTCGGCCGGAGCAAAAGAGATCAAATCCCTACCGGATTTTGTTGTGGTTGAGCTTGATTGTGGGAGGGGTATGGCTGCACACAAAATTACAGGCCCAGGAAATCGAGCCATTGTTTATGCCTACCCCAACGCCCACCCGGACGTCTAATTCGTACATCGTTGAGGGTGAAACACAATTCAACGCCGGAAACCTGGATGCAGCCATCGCGGCTTATCGAGAAGCGGCACAGGTTGATTCAGAAAATGCCCAGGTGTGGGCAGAACTGGCGCGCATCCAGACTTACTCCTCCAGATTACTCAGCACAGATACGGAAAAATTCGAGCGCATGAAAGAAGCGCTCAATTCGATTGACCGGGCGGTCGCGCTGGGCCCAGACGACGCAGAAGTGCTGGCCATCCGTTCCCTGGTGCTGGATTGGTATGCGACGGTAGCGGGACCTTTTGTCAGCCCTGAGGAAGTCCAGGCCGCTCTCAACGAGGCGGAAAAGGAGGCCACGCGCGCCTATAATCTGGATCCGACAAACGCGCTGGCTCTGGCTTACTATTCCGAGATTCTGATTGACCAACAAAAATGGTCCCAGGCAGAGCAGTACATCGAACAGGCGGCTGAGCTGGAACCCGATTCTATGGACGTACACCGGGTTTACGGATATGTGTGGGAATCCCTGGGGCAATACCGCCTGGCAATCGAAGAGTACCAGAAAGCGGCAGATATCACTCCCAACCTGACCTTCCTGTACATTTCCATCGGGCAGAACTTTCGTAGCCTGGAGGTGCACAACCGGGCGCTGGAATATTTTGAGAAAGCCGCCAAGATCAACGAGCAAAAGGGAATCGAGGACCCATTCCCATACATCGAAATCGCCAAGACATATTCACGGGATGGGGAATTCTTCATCGCAGCCTTAAACGCGGAAAAGGCGCTGTCGTTCAACCCTTCGAACGCAAATACCTATGGCCAACTGGCCTCCATTTACATGAGGGCGCGCAACTTCGAGAGCGCCATGCCGGCTTTCAAATGCGCAGTGCAGGGCTGCTCGGCGGAGGAAAACCAGATTTCGCAAGAAGTGCTGGATACCGGCGTGGCGGTGGAGGGTCTGCCACTGACTTCTGGCACGGTCGGCTTTTACTATGTCCAATACGGCTCGGTGTTAGCCGCTCTCAGCCGTCCGGGTCAAAACTACTGCCGGGAGGCGATGGAGGTCCTGGCAGAAGTGCGCAAGCAATACCCCGATGACCCGATTTTCAACAGCATCATCGAAGAAAACGAAAACATCTGCAATAGGGCGGAACTCCAAGCCAGACCTTAATCAATTTCCTCGAATCCTCTTGACTTTCGCGAACAAATTAGGTATTATACGGGCGTCAAGTTAGCACTCTCGACATCAGAGTGCTAACTTGTCCGCACGTAATCAGTTTTCAATGATATATCATCCGAGAAGGAGGCAAGTATGGCTGTATCACTTAAACCCCTGGGCAACCGCGTGGTGGTCGAACCTCTTGAGGAAGAGGAAGTAACTGCCAGCGGTATCGTTCTTCCTGAGACGGCGAAAGAGAAGCCGCAAAAGGGGAAGGTCCTCGCTGTCGGCCCTGGCGAACGAAATGAAGATGGAGAACGCATGCCGTTAGATGTTTCCGAGGGCGACACGGTTCTGTTTGCCAAATACGCTGGCACAGAAATCAAGATGGATGGCAAGAAACTGCTCATCCTGCGTGAAAGCGATTTACTCGCAATTGTCCCATAAAAACTTGAAAATTTAATACAAAGGAGCTGAAATCTATGGCTAAACAATTGGTGTTTTCAGAAGAAGCCCGGCGCAGCTTACAGCGCGGCATGGACATCCTGGCAAACGCAGTGGTGACCACACTGGGTCCCAAGGGACGGAATGTGGCCCTGGACCGCAAGTTTGGTTCCCCGACCATCACTCACGATGGCGTTACCGTTGCCAAAGACGTTGAACTGGAAGACCCATTTGAAAACATGGGAGCGCAGCTGCTTAAAGAAGCAGCCACCAAGACCAATGATATCGCCGGCGACGGCACGACTACCTCAACCGTCCTGGCGCACTCCATCGTCTCCAACGGCATGAAAAACCTGGCTGCTGGCTTCAACCCGATGCTGCTTAAGCGCGGGATCGAAGCAGCAACGAAGGCGGTGGCAGATAAAATTAGCGAGCAGGCCATTGAAGTTACCACCAAAGAGGAAATTGCCAACGTCGCTTCCATCTCCGCCCAGGACCGGCAGATCGGTGAATTGATCGCCGATGTAATGGACAAGGTCGGCAAAGACGGCGTCATCACCGTTGAAGAGTCTAAGGGCTTGGAGTTCGAGACCGAGTACGTTGAGGGTATGCAATTCGATCGCGGCTATATTTCTCCCTATTTCATCACCGATCCCGAGCACATGGAAGCTTCTATCGAAGAGCCATACATCCTGGTTTACGACAAGAAGATCTCGGCTGCCCAGGATATCGTACCTCTGCTGGAGAAACTGGTTCAGGTCGGCAGGCGGGATATGGTGATCATCGCCGAAGACATCGACGGCGAGGCCCTGGCGACCCTGGTGCTGAACAAGCTGCGGGGTATGCTGAACGTAGTGGCGGTGAAGGCGCCCGGCTTTGGTGACCGCCGCAAGGCGATGCTAGAAGATATCGCCACTTTGACCGGCGCTACCGTTATTTCAGAAGAGACCGGCCGCAAGCTGGAATCCGCAACGATTAATGATCTCGGCCAGGCCGAGAAGGTGGTCGTCACCAAAGAGGACACAACCATTGTTGGCGGTAAAGGCGATCCAGCCCAGATCAAAGGCCGCATCGAACAGATCCGCGTCGAGATCGACCAGAGCACCAGCGATTACGACCGCGAAAAACTGCAGGAGCGGCTGGCGAAGCTCTCCGGCGGTGTAGCCATCATCCGGGTAGGGGCTGCCACCGAGACCGAGCTAAAAGAGAAGAAGCACCGGGTTGAAGATGCGCTCTCGGCGACTCGCGCGGCTGTAGAGGACGGCATCGTGCCCGGCGGTGGTGTGGCCCTGATCAACGCCAGGTCTGCTCTAGACGGTCTGAAGTTGGATTTCGAAGATGAGCAGGTGGGCGTCAACATTGTGCGCAAATCGTTAGAAGTTCCGCTGCGCAAGATCGCGCAAAACGCCGGTAAGGACGGTTCAGTAATCCTAGATTCCGTCCGCCGTAAGCAGCAAGAGGACGGCAATATCAACATCGGCTACAACGTGATCAGCGAAGAGTACGTTGACATGATCAAAGACGGCGTGATCGACCCCGCCAAAGTAACCCGGGGCGCACTGGAGAATGCAGCCTCCATCGCCGCAATGATCCTGACCACTGAGGCCCTGATCACCGATTTGCCCGAAAAAGACAAACCGGCAATGCCACCCATGCCGGAGTACTAAACCGGACGAAGAACTGACCCTGCGGGGCGGGAGAAAACTTCCGCCCCGATTCTTTGACAAATACGCGCCAGCATGTTAAAATAATAGGGGTGGAAGGATGTTTATGACTGGCCGGAAGCCCGGCCTGCTGTTCGAACCGAGTTTCAAAGTATTTTTGTTTGTGGAAATCGGAATTAGATCGCAAGCCCCGGCCAGCTTACTCCCGCCGGGGTATTTTCATTATTATCTTTTTATCTGGACTTATAAACGTTTATTAGAAATAATTAACCACCCAGGTGCGATCTTTGTAAGTCAGTTGATTCTCGCGCCGGGTGGTATTTGAGGTAAAAGAAACACAATGAGTAATAAGAAACTTCGCATTATTCCCCTGGGTGGCCTGGGGGAAGTAGGGAAGAATATGATGGTCTACGAATATGGCGAAAACATCATGATCGTAGACACAGGCATCATGTTCCCCGAAAACGATATGTTGGGGATTGATTACATTATCCCCGATTTCGATTATTTATCAGACAAGCGCCATTTGGTTAGAGGCATTGTGATCACACATGGTCACGAGGACCATACCGGGGCCATTCGCCACGTTTTGGAGCAAATCGATGCGCCCATCTATGCGACTCCGCTGACGCGTGGCCTGATCGAAGTGAAGCTGGCTCGGGGAAAAATTCTTGACCAGGCCAAGCTCAACACCATCGAGGCAGGCGACACGGTGAATATCGGCCCATTCGAGGTCGAATTCTTCCACGTGTGCCATTCCATTCCTGACGGTGTGGGCCTGGGGATCACTTCACCAGCGGGACTCGTGGTGCATTCAGGAGACTACAAATTCGACCACACTCCGGTGGATAATTGGCCGACGGACTATGCCAAGCTAGGCGAGTTCGCCGGACGGGGCGTACTCGCTCTGCTGGCGGACTCGACCAACGCCGATAAACCGGGTTGGACTCCATCCGAGCGGGTGATTGACCCGGCCTTTGATCAGGTATTTGAAGCTGCGCCAGGAAGGATCATCATCGCCAGCTTCGCTTCGCTGATCTCTAGAATGCAGCAGGTGGCGAACGCCGCCGAGCGGCATGGAAGAAAAATGGCCTTTGTCGGAACCAGCATGGTGGAAAACGCCAAGATGGCGCGCAAGCTGGGCTATCTGGAGATCCCGGACGACCGGGTGGTGACCATCGACGATGCCCTCCGGATGGATCCCAAGAAGGTGGTTTTGATGTCCACCGGGACCCAGGGAGAACCTTCTTCGATATTAGGCCGGCTTTCGACCGGCACCAACCGCCACTTTGACGTCATCCCGGATGACACCATCGTACTCTCCTCCCACCCTATTCCTGGGAATGAGGAGAGCGTATACCGGACCATTAACCGCCTGTTCCGGCGGGGCGCAAACGTGATCTACGAGCCTATTGCGCCCGTGCACGTCTCAGGACACGCCAGCCAGGAGGAGATGAAGCTGCTGCTGCACCTGGTCAAACCGAAGTTTTTCGTCCCAATTCATGGGGAACTGCGCCACCTGCGCCAGCACGCAGCCATGGCCCAGGAGCTGGGGATCCCAGAGGAGAATATCGTGGTCGTGGAAAATGGCCAGGCGATCGAGTTCGACGACGGGAAGATGCACCTGGGTGAACGCATTCCGGGAGGCTATGTATTCGTAGATGGCTCCGGGGTGGGTGACGTCGGTCCAAGCGTGATGCGGGAACGTGAAGCGCTGGCGCGCGACGGAATCGTAGTGATCAGCCTGGTTGTTGATAAACAGAGCGGGCGTCTACGAGAGGAGCCCGAGATCATTACACGTGGTTTCGTTTACAAAAATGAAGCTGAGGACTTGCTGGACCTGGCAAGACGACGCATCAGCAGAACGGTTGCGGATGGCAACGGCAGACTGCAACAGGATATCGAGCAAATGGCAAAAGCGCTTTTCTACAATGAAACCAAGCGCCGACCAACGGTGTTTGTGACGGTGAACCGGGTCTAGAACCGCAGAGGGTTTAAAGATTTCAGGCGGCAGTTGAACTGCCGCCTGAATTGATTTAAGCCCTTTCCCGCCGTATGCGTTTTTCCTGGCGGTATATTTCGACGCCATCCCAGAGGAGGGTGATGGCCGTAATGCCGAGGATGCCGGAAATCAAGTCGAGAGGGGCGAGCAAGGAAGCAACCAGCACCAGGAGACCCGCGGCGAAAAGCGGAACGGCCGGGCGGGTGCCGAAACGGGCGTGCAGGCGACGCACCAGGATGTGCCCAAACCCAATGGCGGCAAAGGTTACAGTCGCCAAAATGGGACCGGCCCAGTGGAAGTTCATTTTCCACCCTTATGCTTGGGGTTAGAAGGGAACAGGCCGCGCTGGACGCGTTCCTCCTGTCCGGGAAGCTCGGTAGCACCCCAAACCACCGAACCGCCAAAAATACCAACCAGGGCAGAAGTCATAAAATCCGGTATAAATAAAGAAACCAGGCAGACCAGCGTCCCTAAACCCAACACAGCTTTCCAGACCTGGGCTCCCAAATAATACTCCAATTTGATCACCCAGACAAATCCGATGGCGATAACAAAGAGCATGTAAAGACCGAGATAGATCCCGGTCAGGTTCACTGATACTATGAGCCACCACCTTCCCAGCCAAATTCGCCAAAAAGGGGAACAAAGGCGACCGGAGCAATCTGTTCTCGCCGGTAATCTGAATCACGGCGAGTCCAGCGCTCCAAAAACTGCCCTCCGCGGCTTCCCACAGGCACGACCAAACGACCACCTTCTGCCAGCTGGTCCAAAAGCGGTTTAGGAACGCGCGGGGCGCCCGCGGTTACAATGATCCCGGCATATGGGGCAGCTTCCGGCCAACCTTTGGATCCATCTCCTACGTGCACGTGAACATTGGTCAGGCCAAGCTCTTCCAACATGGCCTGCGCTTTTTGGGCCAAAGATTCGTGAATCTCAACCGTATGAACTTCCGCGGCTAAACGCGCCAGGACAGCAGTTTGATAACCGGACCCGGTGCCGATCTCCAGCACAACCTCATCTCCCTGGAGCTCTAAGAGCTGCGTCATTAGCGCAACGATATAAGGCTGAGAGATGGTCTGGCCGCTGCCAATGGGCAGGGGCCCATCTGCATACGCCAGATGCCGGTGTTGCGGGGGGACAAATCGATGGCGCGGAACAGAACGCATGGCTTCCAAAACGCGCTCATCGTAAATATCGCGGGATTCGAGCTGCTCCCGCACCATGCGCTCTCGTTCGACTGCGTAAGAAGATTCCTCGACCATCCAATTTTATTTCGAAAAGACCCGGAGCAGTTCACGCCAGAACGGGTCACGCTCACCGGGAATGAAGGGGCTGTAAATCGAGAGGCGATCTACGATACCTGTATAACGTTGTATTAAATCTTCCGCCAGCTTCCCCGCTTCCCCCACCAAGGCAAATGTCCCGAGCATATCGGTGTCGATCATGCCGGGCATTTCGTCCCACCTAGCCTTGGAAGCAAGGGCAGACAGTCGAACGGCGGTGTCCTCCCAACCGTGGAGCGACATCACCCGCCGATAAGAAGGAGTAGAGGCGTAAAAGGCGATCTGGTCGCGGACGAACCTGGCCTCTTCAGGACTTCTAACCACGAAGGCAGTCGCAGATACATTTATATCCTGGCGCTGGCGACCACTGGCGGTGAGCCCTTCTTCAATAGCCGGCAAAATCACCTCCTTTATGTAGCGCCGAGAATGCAAAGGATGGACCACAAAACCATCGGCGACTTCGCCGGCCAGGCGAGCCAAACCCGTATTCACGCCAGCAATATGGATTGGGATTTCGGGATGATCAATCGGACCGGGGTTAAAAAAAGGAGACATCAAAGTGAGTTTATAGTAGTCCCCCCGAAAATTAAGCTTCTCTCCAGTTTGCCACGCCCGCCAGAAGGCCCGGATAGAATTAACTTGTTCCCGCAGCTTTCCAACTACAGAAGCGGGCCAATCAATTCCGAAACGGCGCTCAATATGGGCTTTAACCTGGGTGCCCAGCCCGAGGATAAAGCGCCCACCGGAGGCCTGAGCCAAATCCCAGGCGGTGTAAGCCAAAGTAGCCGGACTGCGAGCAAAGGCGACCGCAATGGCTGTGCCAAATTGAAGCCGGGCGGTGCGATCGAACACCAGTGGCCCGGGGAGAAAGGGATCGTGGGTAGTCTCGGCAGACCAGAGGGCCGCGAAGCCCAATTCTTCAGCGGCAGAGGCAATGGCGGGGATTTTGGTGAGAGAGACAGGAGGCAAGGAGGCATCGAAAAGCATGGAGGGAGTCCTTGGAATGAGCACGATTATGGGAGTTTATTAAGGAAAGTATACTATACGCTGGGCAGCGGATGGCTTCGCGATAACGGATTAACGGATGATAGACCCCTTAGAATGGTGGGTCCAAAGCGGATGGCGGCAAAGCCCGCCGCCATCCGCTTTTCAATCCGGTGACAATAGATACGCTTCAATCCACTGCGTGGTGGCAACCAGGGCATCCAGGTGGGTGCGTTCATAGTTGTGGGAGGCGTCTACGCCGGGGCCAATCAGGGCGACGGCGACGTCTCCACCGGCACGCCAGTAAGCCTCGCCGTCTGAGCCATAATAAGGATAGATGTCAATTTTGTGAGCGATTTGATGTTCTTCAGCCAACCGGCGCAGACGTTGGTTGAGACCATGATGGTAAGGACCACCCGAATCTTTGACGCATAAAGTGGCGTGGAATTCATCGGAAGCCTGGCCATCCCCGACGGCGGCCATATCCAGGGCAAGTAGTTCGGCGACCTGGGGCGGAATACCTGCGGCGGCGCCATGCCCAACTTCTTCATAGTTACTGATATGGAGATAGGTCGTTTGCGCAGGTTTTAGCCCGGCATCGTGGAGGGCTTTTATGGCAGCCAACATACAGGCAACACAGGCCTTATCGTCCAGGTGGCGGGAGCGCACGAAATCACTCAACACTTCCACACGAGGGTCAAACGCAACGAAATCGCCGACTTCAATTCCTAAGGACCGGGTTTCCTGTTCGCTAGCAGTACGGGCGTCCAGGCGCACCTCCATATTATCATCCTCGCGTTTGGTCTCGCTAACCTCCTTGCCATGCACATGCCCGCTTGCCTTGGTGATCAAAAGCGAGCCGCGCAATGGATTTCCTTTGCTGGCAATAACTGTGCATCCTTCGCCTTCAACCGTATTCCAGACGAATCCGCCGATCTTGGTGAGCTTAAGGCGACCGTTCGACTTGATCTCTTTGACCATGCCGCCCAGAGTATCCACGTGGGCGGTTAAGGCGCGCGGCGCGTCGTCCTGCTTGCCAGGCCATTCTGCTACCACGGCACCCTTGCGGGTACGCGAGAGACCGAGATCCTGAAATTGTGCCAGGGCCTTTTCAGTTTTTTCTATGGCAAGATGAGCATAGCCGGTGGGGCTGGGGGTATTGAGAAGATCAATCAGAAATTGAAGTAAATATTGCGTATCCATTTGAGGGAGGGACATTAGCAACCTCACGAAGGCGGTATTCTAAGAATCGAGGGATAAGCCCTCGAATTCAGCGATGACTTTACGCCAGCTGTCGGGGATAGGAATGGTCCGCTCGCTGGGGTAATCATAAGTCACAATCACAGAAGATCCGGCAGCGAACTCTTGACCGGTCTGGGCGTCAACGAGCCGGTAGTCCATGACCAGGCTTTTGCTGCCCAGCCGAGAGATTCGGACTCCGGTAAGCACTTGCATCCCAAAGAGAATCGGGGCGCGGAAAGAAACCTGTATGTCAGCCAAAATGATGCCGATATCCTGAAAAGAACCGCCATTCCACAAACCAAGCCGGCGGATATATTCAATCCTGGCTTGCTCCATGTAGGTGAGAAAACGGGCGTTGTTCACGTGTCCCTGGGGGTCTAAATCGCCGTAGCGGACTTCAATGGAATGATAGAAGTTAAATTCGGCCATGAGCGAAATTATACTCTTCCTTTACAAATTCCATCCTCTGGTTATAATGGGCCGCATGAATGATGCCGATATAGAAGAAACGCGCCCCGCTTCTGTGGGCGATGAAACGATGCCAATGCCGGCAGATACCGAAACAGCCCCACAGCGTATCGCAGATAACCTGAATACCGAAGCCGCTGGGGAATCTGCTGCCGTTCCCCCTGCCGGACCTCCTGACCGAGCAACCGGGAAGGCTCCCGGCTGGCGCTGGCTGATCCTGCTCAGTTTAATCGCCCTGGTGGCGATCGCCACAGCTAGCGTGATCGGAGGCTACCGCTCCGGGATTAACCAGCGCACCCGCTACGAATCTACGCAGGTAGCGCAGACGGTGCGGGACCAGTTTGATCAGGGCGTGAAGGATATGGGGGAAGGGCGCTATGAAATCGCTCGCCAGCGATTTGAATATGTGATCAGGCTTGATCCAAACTACCCGGGGGTGACCGACAGGCTGGCCGCGGTGCTGCTGGAGATCAATACTACGATCACACCCACCGTTGTGCCTACCCCAACCCTGACTCCCACCGAAGATCTGCGCGGGGTGGAGGAGTTGTTCTCACAAGCGCAAATTTTGCTGGCGGATCGCAAGTGGACCGAGGCAATCGAGACCTTGCTCAGGCTAAGGAAAAACCAACCGGACTACCGAACCGTCGAGGTCGATTCCATGCTTTATGTAGCCCTGCGAAACCGCGGGGTCGATAAGATCCTCAACCAGGCTGACCTGGAAGGAGGAACTTATGACCTGGCCCTGGCGGAACGCTTCGGCCCTCTGGATGTGGAAGCCAGAAATTACCGGGAATGGGCGGATTTCTATGCAAAAGGCGTGAGCTTTTGGGAACTGGATTGGACCCAGGCAGCTTTCTATTTTGGACAGTTAATCGTCCCTGCGCCAAACCTGCGAGACAGCGCTGGCATGACGGCGACAGAACGCTACCGTATCGCCTTGATCCGCTACGGCGACCAGCTGGCCGAGAATCGTGAATGGTGCCTGGCGCAAGAACAGTACGAGGCGGCGTTCTCCATTACGTCCGACCCTCAGGTCGAACCCACAGCAAGCTGGGTTACCCAGAGATGTGAGAACGAACGGGAGGAGGCGGAGGGTGGAGACGATGGTGAAGAAGAAGAGCCTACCCAGCCGCCCGCGGAGGTAACCCCCACACCGGGCGAAGAGTCGACCCCCGCCCCAGGCGGAGAAGTCACGCCCACGCCAGGCGGAGAGGCCACACCTACGCCAGGCGGCGAAGCAACGCCAGCTCCCGAGGCAACCGAAAACCTGACTCCTGAACCAACACAGCAACCATGACCGGTCCCTCTGGCGAAACCCCCACCTGGGCGCTCAGCATGGCTTATTGGCTGCATATGCTCGCAACGGTGGTGTGGCTCGGTGGACTGGCTGCTTTGATTCTCTTTGTGCTGCCTACTGCGCGGCGCAATTTAGAAGCCCAGGCTTATTCCAGGCTGGTGGAAAAAGCACAGCGTCGTTTGGATCCGCTGGCCTGGTTGAGCGTTGTGGTATTAGTGGGCACGGGCTTATTCCAGATGAGCGCCAGCCCAAACTATGAAGGATATCTGGCGATTCGCAACCGCTGGGCGGCGGCAATCCTGATCAAACACCTGGTTTTTTTTGGCATGGTGGCCGTGAGCGCCTACCTTACCTGGGGCGTGATGCCACGCCTGGAACGTTTCGCACTGCTGCGGGCAAGAGGACAGGATACACCGGAGGCCGAAAGGCTGCAGCGAAGAGAAGTACGGCTGCTCTGGTTGAATCTGATCCTGGGAGCGATTGTATTAGGGCTGACGGCGGTGGCGCGGGCTTCCTGAAAACAAACGCACGGCTGTCCCACTATTGGGAAGCGGATGTTTCCGGGCGCGCGCCAATGTAAAAGGTATATGGCTCGTCCGGGTAATAATGAAAGATGTTGCGGGCTGGAAAATCCGCGGCTAATTCCGCGTCTGCCTTGGCGCCGCGGCTGTAAGCGAAAATGAAGGGGGTATCCAAAAATGGATCCTGCAGGGTGAGCAAGACACCATAATCCATCCAGCGATCCGGATGGACGATGACCAGAGCGGGACTGAGATCCTGAGCTTCCTGTGTCAGGAATGGCTCAAGGTCGGCCCGCTCCATGGTGTAAAGTCCGTGCATTCCACCGACTCGAATAGGCGCATAGAAGAGAAGATTGCCAAAACTCAGGATAAGCAGAACTGCGGTTACTCCCAGCGGACGAACTTTCGTCCATCCTGAATAGAACTTCCAGGCTTCTCCAGGCTGAATGGGCCAACCAGCCAGAAAAGCAATGCCGGCGGCGCTGAAAAGCGTCAAGCTATATAAGCCCTCATAGTAATAGCGCGGACCATACAACCACGAACCAACCCAGTAAGCCATGTAAAACAGCAACAGGCTGGCGAATACTGCACCAAGCAAGGCGGCGCGCCAGCCGCGTTTGAGCAGCACGGCGGTAAGACCAAATGGGAGGAATATCCAGGAGAGATTACCCCACCCAAACAAATCGCTATAGCCGGCCCGCAGGCTGTGGCGTGTGTTGATCCAGGCGAGGCGCAGGCTATGCCCATCCTGTGTAACACCATAGCCAGGACCAAACCCTATCTTGTCGTAATCCCACCACAATACGTAGGGATTCAGGAGGAAATCACCGGTGACCGCATACTGCCAGAGTAAATTCAGAGCTCCAAGAAAGACCGAAATCAGGCCGACGGCAAATAATAGGCGGCGGGTCTCCCAATCACCCTTGATCAACAAATAGATACCGTGAAATACAAAAGGCACGGCAACGGCGACTGCCGTCCACGGGCGGGTGAGCGCTAATACGCCCAGGCTAAGGCCGGCCACCAGGGTGGGAAGTATCCGGGGGAAGGCGGTCTTGTAAGCAAAGGCGTCCAGCCAGGAAAGGGCAAAGGCGGCGCTCAACACCAAACCAAAGGGATGAGAGAGGAGCGATCCAGAGTTGATCAAGAAAAAAGGAGAGATTAAGGTTAATCCTGCGGCGAGCAAGCCAACTATTTGTCCGAAAACCTTTTTGCCTAAGCGGTAAGTCAACCAAACGCCCAACCCGGCCAGAAGAGGGTTAACCAGGTACGCAAATCCCAGCCGCACGCCAATCCCCAGCAAAATGGGCCAGCCCAAGGGATACTTGCCAAAGCGGTGGTCCTCATAGTCAACCACAAATGGAACCAGGAAGCTGCGCGGGTGTCCGGGAGTGGGCAGGGTCAGGTGACCCTCCGCAATGGCCTGTGCCTGCCAGAGATAGGCGATCTCATCTTCAAGATGAGCGATGTGCTCGTAGACGCGATTGGCAATGACAAAGGCAACGATAACGGCCAGCAGGCTCAAAACCAGGGCGATCCAATCCGGCCAGGACAGGCCAGGAACCCAAGCCCGCTTACGCTCCAATAGCACGCAAAGCCTCCAGGGCAGCCGGATGCAGGTGCCCGTTCGTTGCCAGGATCCCGCGGTTGTCCGCCAGAGTTCTGCCGGCAGTGAAATCCAAAGGTTTCCCATCCAGATCGGTTACCCAGCCTCCGGCTTCTTCGACAATGAGAGAGCCAGCTGCCTGGTCCCAGATCTTTTCTCGATAATCAGGCTTCTTGGCAGAGAGCAAGCGAAGATAAATCTCACCCCTGCCTGCAGCCAAAACAGCGTACTTGGCCTGGCTGTCCATTCGGACCGGATCGGCTCTTACATCCAGGGCCTGGGCAAAAAGGTCGATCTGGTCGACATTGGTGTGAGCAGACTCAAAGGAGCGCAGCAATCTGGCCTGAGCAGGGGCTTGAAGGTCAGAAACCTGCAGCTGCTCAAAAGCCTCTTCCCGGCCGTTTAAAGATCTCACCCAGGTGCCGCGCATGCGTTCGGCGACCACCAAAGAACCCCGCCCTCCAGGGTCGGGTAGATAACCGCCGGCCAGATTGGGGCAGCCAAGGACTCCGACCTGGACCTGTCCGGCTTCGATCAGGGCCAGGGCAACGGCGTATTGGTCGGCGCGCAGGAATCCCTTGGTCCCATCGATGGGATCGAGGGTCCAAAAACGGCGGCCCGGCTGGCTGCAACCGCGATCTATCCAGGCGCAGACCTCTTCCGGAGAGGATTCGGGCATCAAGCGCGAGGCGAAATGAGCGACCCGCTCGAGGGTGGGGCTTCCTTCAGGGGCACGTAAAGCGGTTGCATCTTCTTCGCCAACCAGGGGGTCATCGGGAAAGGCGCGGTAGAGCAGATAAGCGACCAGCGCTTGTGAAGCGAAGTCCGCGACGGTGACAGGGGAGCGATCTTCTTTGGTAAGGGCGGAGGAGACCATCTCGGCCTGGATTTGGGAGACGAGCCAAGAGGCTTGCTGAACGGCGTTGAGGGCGAATTGGATTTCGGGGGAGTTGAGGGTTAACATGGTAATTTTTTTAACGCAAAGACGCAGAGATGCAGAGACGCAAAGGATTTAATTTTTTAACGCAAGGGCGCAGAGATGCAGAGACGCAAAGGGTTTTTAAGATTTCCATTTTTATAATTGATTTACTACCCGGTGAAAGCCGTTCTTTAACAGGCGTTCACCAAAGTTGATCACCAGTCCCAACCTCAAACCTGTTAGACGAAGATAGGTTAGGACCTGAGATTCAAAAATCTTATTATATTGGCTGGTTGCTTTGCATTCGACTATTACTTTATTCCCAACAATCAAATCAATACGTAACGGACTGCTCAAAGCAACTGATTTGTAGACGATTGGGACTACCTTCTGACGATCGATATTAAGACCACGTTGTTTAAGTTCCCAGGCAAGAGCTTCCTCATATACATGCTCCAACAACCCCGGACCGCCCAGAGTGCGGTGGACTTCTATGGATGCATCCAAAACGACCTGGCTGATTTCATTTTCTTTCACATTGAAAGGCTCCGTTGTCAAAACCATGACGAATTTTCCTCGCTCTCTTTGTTCTAGCAATTATGGATTTATCAATCTCTGAGTCTCTGCGCCTTTGCGACTCTGCGTTTCATCTTCTACAACGCCGGTGAGGTCGTAGACCATGGCGCCGGTGATGCGGACGGGGACCATGGCGCCAATGGGTAGTTCTGCTTCGACGATGACCAGACCATCGATCTCAGGAGCATCCCGGTAGGAGCGACCCAGGGAGACGCCTTGGCCGCGTCCCTCTACCAGAACGTCAAGGGTCTTGCCAACGAAAGACTGGTTGCGCTCTAAAGATATCGCTTGTTGCAACGTCATCAGCCGCTCCCATCGTTCCTGTTTTACTTGTGAAGGGATGGGGTCTCCAAAAGGTTCGCTGGTAGTGCCCGGTTCAAAAGAGAATTGGAAGGCGCCGACTTTATCAAATCTTATTTCCTCGATAAAGTCCAGGAGCGTTTGGAACTCCACTTCGGTCTCGCCGGGATAGCCGACGATGAAAGTAGTCCGCAGGGCCAGATCAGGCATGGCCCGGCGCATTTTTTCAAGCGTTTTATAAACCCAATCGACGTTTGCAGGGCGACGCATACGGCGCAGGGTCGCAGGATGAGCGTGCTGCAAGGGCATGTCCAAATAGGGAACGATTTTATGGTTCGACACCATGACGTCGATCAACCGGTCGGTGAGATAGCCAGGATAAGCATACATTATCCGGATCCAGTCCACACCAACCGGCGAATGACCATTGTCAGAATGAGCCAGTTCCAGCGCCAGCACCAATTCTTCAAGGAGGTGGGCCAGACCATTTTTGAGACCCAAATCGTGACCGTAATCGGTTGTGTCCTGGGCAATCAGGATAAGCTCTCGCACGCCCATCTCCTGCAAGGTATTGGCTTCTTCCAGGACAGATTCCAGCGGGCGGCTCACCGCGGTGCCTTTAATCAGGGGGATGGCGCAGAAAGCGCAAGGCCGGCGGCAACCATCCGCGATTTTGATATAGGCACTTGCTCCCTGGACGGCAACTCGCAAAACCCCGTGCTCATCCTTGCCCACGGTGGGAGCTTCCGGAAGATGATACACAGGCTGAGGATGTTTACCAGCGCGTAAACCTTTGACCACATCGACGATATCCATCCAGCGGCGGGTACCCAAAATCCCATCAATTCCAGGTACCTGCCGGACAACTTCCACACCATAGCGCTGTGTAAGGCATCCGGCCGCGATCAAGAACTGATCGCGGCGCTTGGTTTCGGCCAGCTCAGAAAGCACCCTCAAGGACTCTTCCTTAGCGGGACCGATGAAACCACAGGTATTTACGATCAAGACACCCGCCCGAGCGGGATCGTCAACCAAACGATAGCCCGAATTCACCAGGAGCTGGGCCATGGATTCTGAGTCCACAGTGTTCTTAGCACAACCTAACGATACTAAATGAAACGTGGTCCTGCTCATATTAAACTCATTTCACCTTTAAAATAATTATAAGTAATCTCTCAAAGAAGTGGGGGGTGGGTGTTTGCAGCTGCGCAAAGCACTCACCTCCCTTTGACTCTTAAGTGGCATCTTACGGCTGAGTGGTCGGCTGCGAGGTGATGGTCACCTCAGGAGTCGTCATTTCGGTGGGCGTGGCAGTGGGGGTAGGCGTAATAGTCGGGGTCGGCAAGACCAGGCCCTCGGGCGTGAACACCCGCTCGACCACCTCTCCATAAATCCCCATCGTACCCAGATCCTGATCGTTGAAAAAAACCTGCAGGGCCGCGCCGTTGCCGGTCAGTACAGACACCTCCTCATCGCCTGAGAAGGTATAGGCACTGCCGGGCAGCATGCGGCCTTCAAATTCAATTTCGCCATCGACGGTAACCCTGACCCAGGCACGCTGGCGCACAGCAAGTGAGACGTTCACCAACTTCGTCAGGTCACTGGACGGCGGAGTTTCCTGATCGGATCCTGCTTCCAGCTGCTCAGTATCAAGGATCTGCGGGGTCTCTAGCGGTGGCGTGGAGGTGTTTGAATCTGCGGCGGCAGCCGGTGAGGGGGTACTGATGATAGCTTCGGTGGGCAAGGATGGGGTTTCCCGCGAGGTGAGCAGTTCATCGGCAACGGAGGGTATAGTGGGCAGGGGTGCGGCAGCTGAGCGAAGGGTGCTGATGCGAATGGCGCCCCAAACCACAAAGCCAGCTAAGAGCAAGAGCAGGAAGCCACCCAGAAGGAAATCGCCAGGAAAACCCGTGAGCAGCGCCCTGTAAGAGCGGCGGGAGCGCTGCGCGGCAGGTTCCCGCGGCCGGGATGGTTGTCTCTCGGAGAGGCGGGTCTGCAGAGCATCGGCGAATCTCAGCAAGACCGGTTCAGGATCCAAACCCAGGAACTCGGCATAATTTTTAAGCATGCCGCGCCCCTGAACCGATGAAGGCAAATCCTGCAAACGGCCTGATTCCAGGGCACGCAGGTAAAAAACCCGCAGATGCGTGTGGCGTTCAACATCCTCTAAGGAGAGCCCCAACAACTCCCTTTGGCGCTGTAACTGTTCGCCGATCTCAGCGAGGATCGCTCCAGAGTGGCGCGGAGAAGGAGCTGCGGCAACTTCATCACCACCCTGATCAGGAGGCTGAGCAGGTACAGCATCTGGGCGCCTTTCCCCATTGATCGAAAGCAGCAATAGTTCTGGATCCAGGCCCAGGTAACTGGCATAAGCTCGCAGAAAACCCCGGGCCTGCACCGGGGAGGGCAGGCGATCCAAGTCGCCAGCTTCGATCGCCTGTAAGTAGTGCAAACGGATGTGCGTGGCGCGAGCGACCTGTTCGAGGGGGATGTCACGCTCCTGGCGCGCCTGGCGAAGCTGCTGACCGATGGTTGTGCTCATTGATTAAGAATAATAACAGAAGAAGATTAAGACGGCTTCATTTTAATGGTCAAAGCGCTGACTGACCAGAAGGCGCAAAACACCGGCCACAGCAGCATGCAGGCTGCATCCCGGCCGGTGATAAGCTCAATGCGGAAATATCCGAAACCAAACAGACCCCCTTCCGCCCAAAAGCAGGTCCTATTCTTCCACAGATTCTGGTTCGCTCTCTTCAGCCTCCTCGGCTTCCTCAGTTTCTGTCTGGGCTTCAATCTCTTCAGCCATGGCGACGGCTTCCGCTTCTTCCACTTCTTCGGCTTCTTCTGATTCGGCTTCGCCAGGCATAACGGGAGCTTCGCCCTCACGATGGACAATGACAGCAACTTCGGGAACCAGATCAACCGTAAGGCGAACGGCGACGCTGTGCTCGCCCAGAGAGCGAAGCGGTTGGGAATCAATCTGACGGCGCTCGATCTCGACACCCGCTTTATCACTCAGGGCATCGGCGATCATCTGGGTGGTGACAGATCCATATAACTTGCCGGTCTCGCTCGCCCTGGCAGGAAAGGTCAACACGACCCCAGAGAGCCGTTCTGCAACGTCTCCCATCTCCTGGTTGAGGACCTCCCGGCGCGCCGCAGCAGACTGTTTAATATGCTCCGACTGTTTGAGTGCCCCCGGAGTTGCCAGAACCGCCAGGCCCTGGGGGAGCAAATAGTTTCGACCGTAACCGTCAGCAACGCGTTTTACTTCGCCGGCCCGGCCTAGTTTGTAAACATCTTCCAACAGTAATACTTTCATCTTTCACTCAAGCCCTTTCTTAGGATAGCAGTAACTTCTCAAAAAAAGTGGGGCGTAGGGGTCTGCGGTCCCGCCAGCCCCTTGCTTTGCCCAATTATTGAGATGAGCACCTGCATAAAGCAGCCCGGGCGAAGGGTACAACGCGCCGGGCTCAAAGATTGTACCAAATTGCCCATAATGCGTCAACAATGATTTAAGGAATAAGGATATAATCCTCGCATGAATAAACGTGAGCGCTCCTTCCGCGCCGAAGCCGTAGTCTTGCGGCACAGCGATTGGGGAGAGGCCGACCGGATGCTGACATTATATACGCGGCAAATGGGCAAAGTGCGCGCCATCGCAAAAGGGGTACGCAAAGTGCGCTCGCGCAAGTCAGGCCATTTAGAGCCGTTCACCCGCGTGAATCTACAGTTAGCGCGCGGCAGGGATTTGTTTATTGTCACCCAGGCTGAGGCGGTAGACACTTATCTGGGTCTGAGAGACAACCTGGTGCGGGTGGGTTACGCATCTTACATTGTGGAGCTGCTCGACCGGTTTACCTACGACGAGGATGAAAACCCTTCTCTCTTCCGGCTGCTAACAGATAGTTTGATGCGGTTGGATCAAGAATCCGACCCCGTCTTGGCGATCCGGTATTATGAAATACGCTTACTGGACCAATTGGGTTACCGCCCGGAATTATTCCGCTGTGTAAAATGCGATGCCGAAATTCGACCCGAAGACCAGTATTTTTCCGCTGCACAAGGCGGGGTTGTTTGTCCCAGATGCGGCTCCAGTACACCGGAAGCGCGGCCCGTTTCAATGCAGGCGCTGAAGTACTTGCGGCATTTTCAACGGAGCGCCTATGAGGAGGCCAGGCGGGTCAATCTGACACCGAGCATAAACCGCGAGATGGAACAGCTCATGCAGCATTATTTGACTTATCTGCTAGAGCGGGGCTTGAATACCCCATCTTTCTTGAAGCACGTGGGGGCTAGTTGAGATTATTCGGAGCCGTTGATCAGCTGCCGGATAGTTTCATGGAAGGTCTGAATGGCGTAGGGTTTTTGCAGCCAGTTGACTTCGCCCCGTTCAAGAATAGCCTGATCTTGCTCGCGCAATGGGTGTCCGGTGACGAAGAGCATTTTCACCTGTGGCCAGCGCTGCCGAAGAGCGTAGTATAGATCAACCCCACCCATTTCCGGCATCACAATATCGCTCACAACCAAGGCGATATCTTCCCAACGTTGGTTGAAAAGGTCGAGCGCCTCGACACCATCAGCGGCAACCAGGACACGATAATTATAGGCTTTTAGAAGATCGCTCATCGCCTGGCGGGCAACGGCGTCGTCCTCCACCACCAGAATCATCTCCCCCTCACCATCCAACTCCAAGGTTTGCTCCGGAAGGAGTTCATATTGATCCGAAGCCTCCAGGGCAGGCAAGAAGACATGGAAGGTAGTTCCTTCTCCCTGGCGGCTTTCGACCTCAATGTGACCACCATGCTGCTTGATGATGCCATACGCCTGCGCCAAACCCAATCCAGTTCCCTGGCCTATAGGTTTGGTGGTAAAAAACGGCTCAAAAATATGAGGCAGGACGTCCGGCGCTATGCCAAAACCAGTGTCGCTTACCGAAATGCGGATCCAGTGCCCAGGATGGAGATTGGGACAGGGGTGTGTTTTGGGCGTAATTACCAAGCGAGCCATTTCAAAATGCAAAACGCCGCCGACAGGCATGGCATCCCGGGCATTGACAGCCAGATTCATGAACACCTGCTGCAACCGAGTCGGATCGGCAACTACCTGATAACGACCAGGCCGGTAGCGCAGTTCCACGCGAATGGTTTCGGGCAGCAGGCGGCGCAACAGCTTGTCCAACTCTTTGAGGAATGGAAGCACATCTAAGGTGCTATGCTCCATCATGGAACGGCGGCTGAAATCCAAAATCTGCCGAATCAGACTGGCAGCGCGCTGCACTTGCTGGTGTATGATGGCAAGACGTTCCCGGCTGGCAGAAGGCAGGCTGGGATCACGTTTTAATAAATCGGCGTAGACGACAATAGCAGCTAAAATGTTATTAAAGTCATGTGCAATGCCAGCAGCCAGTTGACCAACTGTCGCCAGCCTTTCCTGGATCTGGATCCGGGTCTGATTTTCGCGCTCCTGAGTAACATCACGCAGCACCAAGACCCAACCGCCAGAATTTTGGCGGGCCAGCAGGGGCTGTACGGCTAATTCATACATTTTACCGGGCGAATCCTGGACTCTGAGATCATGCCAGACGCCAAACTCGGTCGGATCAAGATAGTCGCCCAGCGGTTTATCCCCTAACATGGTAATGGGAGCATTTCCGGTAGAGCTATGCAGAACAGATAAATGTTCCTCGGCGGCAGGATTGGCCAGAACAACCCGCCGATTCTCATCCAGCAGGAGAACACCATCGGGCACGGAATCCATAATTTGCTGCACCTGGAGTGCGTGCGCCTGGATTTTCTCCAGCAGCTGCATCCGTTCGATCGCGCCGCCCAACTGCCGGCCGACGCCCTCAATCAAAGCGATCTCGTCGACGGGCCAGATGCGGGGAACAGAAGAGGCCAGGCTTAATTCTCCTATGCGCCTTCCGGCGGCCAAGATGGGGACGGTCAGGGAAGCACGCACCTGGAATCGGTCCATATGACGAATAACGCTTTTTCCCGCCGCCCAAATCCCGCCCATCTCTAAATTCAAGGCATGTAAGGTGTGGTCCAGGGCGACGCCGAGGAGATCCTGGAGATCCAATGCACTGGCAGCCGCCAGGATAATACTATTAAGAGCTTCCAAATGAGCCGTGCGACGGCGAGTTTCTTCAAATAACCGCGCATTGCTTAGAGCAATACCGACCTGGTTGGCCAACATCCAGAGCGAGGTCAAATCGTCCGGAGAATACGCATCAGGCAGGTAGCTCTGGGCAGAAAGCATCCCGAAGACTTTTCCCCCTAGCGTGATGGGAACCGCGAGAATCGAGCGGGTTTCACCGGTTTCGCCCGCCCATTCTGCATCGATATCCTTCAGTTGATCTGGGCTGCCGATATGCAGCGATTTTCCCGTGGCAATCACGTAGCCGCTCAAACCACGATGGGACGGGATTCTGGCAGCCTGGATCATTTGGTCACGATCCACTAAATAAACAGGATCAATCTCCTGAGCGGCCTCATCCAGGATAGTGATCACAAAAGCATCGCAGGACATGAGACCAGAAGCAGCGCGATGAACGGCGGAGTATATTTGCTGAGGTTCCAGGCTGGCGACGATGTCCTGGCTGGCCTGGTAGAGAATGGCAAGCTGATCGGCACGCCGTCGTTCAGCGGCTTCTGCCTTCAGCCGATCGATGGCCGTCGCCAATTGCCCAGCCAAGATGCTCAGCAAGCGCTCGTCTGAGGGGGCGAATGCATCCAGTTGACTGCTCTCGGCGTTGATGACCCCGATAACGCGATCGCCGATTTTTAGCGGAACGCAGAGCTCAGAGCGTGTCTGGTGATCGGCCTGGATATAAACCGGCTCGCAGCTGACGTCTGGAATCCGGAGGGGTATGCCGGTCGCCGCCACAAGTCCCGTAACCCCCTGGCCAAGCGGTATACCGGTATAGGGCTTCTCCTTCGAGCCGCGCCGATAAGATGGGTGGTGGCGAAGAAGCATTTTTCCTTCGTCGACCAATAACAAACCAAAATTATCCGGATAGAAGGTGTCTCCGATGATTTGGGTGGCCCGCTCAACAAGATGATCCACATTGGTTGCTTCTGCGCCCGCAGTAGCAACGGCGTAAATCACTCTCAGTTCTTCGAGCTGCCTGTGAAGGGCTTGGCCTGCCTGTTGGTCTTCAGATACGGTTAAATCCATAAGAATTTCAGTTGAATGGATAAAGGAAAATAATCACGCAGCTGGCTGCGTGTCACAATTTATATCAAAGATAGCGGTCTGACAGGCAAACAGATTTGCAAAGATAAAGGGTTTGATATTACAATGGAATTGAAGGGATGATTATGCGCATCGGTACACTACAGGAAACCTCCTTGCACGCTGACCTCAAAGCGTGGTACGCACAACCGGGCGACCTCATTGAGGCGCGGGTGGAGGGGTTTGTCATCGATATCGTGCGGGGAGACCTGCTGATTGAGATTCAGACCGGCAACTTCTCAGCGCTGAAAGCGAAATTAAACAACCTGCTGCTGAGCCGCAAGGTCCTATTGATCTACCCAATAGCCGAGATGAAATGGATTCTACGGTTGGGCAAAGACAAGCGCACAGAGATCAGCAGGCGGAAGTCGCCAAAACAGGGAAGTCTGGTACATCTCTTCGCCGAGCTGGTCAGGATCCCGGATCTGATTTCCATTCCTGACTTCTCCCTGGAGTTAATATTTATCCACGAAGAGGAGATCTGGGTAGATGACGGCAAGGGAAGCTGGCGGCGGAAGGGTTGGAGCATTTATGACCGCCGTTTGATGAAAGTTTTGAGCACAAAGCGCTTATCGGCGCCGGAGGACTTTCGGGCGTTGCTGCCGAAATCGCTGCCGGCTGAATTTTCCACTGCTGACCTGGCAGTCGCTTTGGCGCATCCGCGCTATCTGGCTCAGAAAATGGCTTACTGCCTGAGAAGAATGGGGGTGATCGAGAGGGCCGGGAAGCGGGGTCGGAGCTGGCTCTATGCCATCAAGCGTTGAGAGACCGCAAAGTGGGTGGTGGGCGGTGGATCGTGGACGGTAATGAAGATATGAAGTTTCAATGGTATTATAGAATCAATGACACCCATAAAACTTTCGAACCGCGAATTAGCTGAAATTTTTGATACCATAGCCAACCTGTTAGAGATCAAGGGGGAAGTTATCTATAAGGTGTTGGCTTACCGCAGAGCGGCGGAAAGCCTGGAAAACCTGGGACGGGAGGCGGCCGAATACTGGCGGGAAGGTGAGCTGACGGAAATTCCGGGAGTAGGCAAGGCCATCGCCGAGAAGATCGACGAGCTGCTGACGACCGGCAAACTCGAGTTTTTTGAAGAGCTGACCGCCCAGGTGCCCGCCAGCCTGAAAGA
>DATCIL010000051.1:0-2487 GCA_036507795.1 Anaerolineales bacterium
CACAAAGTTGTCATGAACGCTGCGTACGCCACGAAGGATGAAAATATCGTGGTATAACCTCCGGCATGGCTGACACAGAGGTCGTCTTAGTGAATGGTGCCGCGAGCCTGACACAAAGTTTGACTGGGGTGCCTGCAGGTACCACGAATTGTCGCTCCCTTAGGTGGGAAGCACGTAAGTCAGAATCTGACTTTTCAGGCATCCACGTCGGCCGAGATCTTTTCCTTGCGAGGTGGTCACGATGAGGATCATGTATCAGCACGTAGCGGGTATCGATGTGCACAAGAAGATCATTGCGGTAGCGATCCTTGTGCTCGACCAGGAGGGTCAATGGTATCAGGAGACGCGCACCTTCAGCACGATGACGGCGGATCTGCTGGCGCTCTCCGACTGGTTGACGTCTCATGGGGTTACCCATGTGGCCATGGAGAGCACCGGTGAGTACTGGAAGCCGCTGTTCAACATCTTGGAAGAGGACTTTGAAGTGGTCCTGGTCAATGCGCGCCACCTGAGCAAGGTGCCGGGACGCAAGACCGACCAGAGTGATGCCGAGTGGCTCGCCGAGCTGATGCAGTGCGGCTTGCTGAAGGCCAGTTTTATTCCGCCGCCGGGGCAACGCGAGTTGCGGGAACTGACCCGTTACCGCAACAGTTTTGTGCGCGAGCGCGTCAACCTGATGAACCGCTTGCACAAACTGCTGGAGAGCGCCAACATCAAACTGGGCAGTGTAGCCAGTGACGTGCTGGGCGTATCGGGAAGGGCCATGCTGGAAGCCATTATCGCTGGACAGATGAGCCCCGCAGAGATGGCCGAATTGGCCAAGGGGCGCATGCGCGAGAAGCGGGAAGAACTGGCTAAAGCCCTGGAAGGGCGGGTCAAAGCACATCATCGCTTTGTGCTGACCGAACTGCTGTGCCAGATCGACAGTTTGGATGAGACCATTGCCCGCTTCGACCAGCAGATCGTGGAATACTGCCGCCCTTTTGAAGAAGCCATCGCCCTGGTGGACACCATCCCGGGCGTGGGCCGTCGCTCGGCGGAAGATTTGATTGCCGAGATTGGCATCGATATGGAGCGCTTTCCCACGCATCGACACCTGGCTTCTTGGGCGGGGAGGTCTCCTGGAAACCATCAAAGCGGTGGCAAGCGCCGCTCGGGCAAGCGCAGCAAAGGCAACAAGCGCCTTGGAGCGGTCCTGAACCAAATGGCGCATGCGGCGGCGCGCTCGAAGGACACCTATCTCTCGGCCCAGTATCACCGACTGGCCAGACGGATTGGTAAGAAGAAGGCCATCGGTGCTTTGGAGCACACCATTTTGGTGATGGCTTATCACATGATCAAAAGAAGAGTGCCTTATCATGAGTTGGGCGCAGATTATTTCGAGAAACGTAATTCAGAATTGACCGCTAAACGCTTGATCAAAAGACTGGAGAAGCTGGGTTATCAGATCTCCATCGATCAACAGCCCGTAAGTTTGGCGGCTTAACATATTTTGATCTTTCGGACACGGTATCTGTCTGATCCGTGCAATCCGTGTCCTATTTTCAAGTCAGGAGCACGAAGGTTTGCACAAAGGCCGCGAAGTTTTTCGTATACGGATCAATCGGGGGATTCGTTGATGGCCAGAATGACCTGGTCGTTGGAAAGCAGGTATTTGGGGCCGAATTCTGTGATGAACTGGAAGTTGAGCACGCTGGTGTAGAATTCGCGGGCGCGGTCTTTGTCTGTAACGGTCAGGGCGAAGTGGTTGATTACTCCGGTTGGAACGGTCATGCTAGTTTTCTCCTTATTTGGTTGAAGGTTGAAAGTTTCTGGGAACTCCGGACCCTTTTGCGCAGCCTATGTAAATGCGAAGGACTTTTCAACAGAAATATTGCTGTGGGCGCGTTTTTGGAATAGCACAATGGAGAGGGCGTGTCAACTTTGTTTCAATTGTCACGAGTTGAAAGAATTTAGGAATTGCGATTTGCGGATTGCGGGAGGCAGGTCGCTATTGGGACACGGATCAACGTGGATGAGACGGATTTAAAAATTGCGAATTGCGAATTGCAAATTGCGCTTGTTTATAACTTTCAATTCCGGAAATCCCAGGGGCTGAGGAGGGTGAAGCCGGTGTGGGCAGCGGTCGCGGCGAGCCTGGAGTTGTGTCCAGAATATCGCTCAATTCTGGACATCGCGCCGTTAGCTTTTATCGCGATCCAGATCCAACTCAATACCGACCAGGGGAGAATTGCGAAAGAACTCGAGCAAATTGATTTTTGACTTTTGCAGGTTGTTGTATTCCTCGATGGAGAGGATGACGACCACCTCTTCACCGCGAGACGCTCTGAGGTCCCTCTGAAATGGCTTTGTCGATCACCTCGCTGAAATAGTTCTTGGCTTCCTGCAATTGCCAGGTGCTTGCGCTCATTTCTAAACTTCAGTGGTAACTTGATATTCAATCCGACTAGGTAAGGTAACCCGGTTAGAGGCGTCAAGGATTTCCAA
>DATCIL010000052.1:0-6607 GCA_036507795.1 Anaerolineales bacterium
ACAAACTCCGGCCGATCCCGAATTGGTGGTTCGGTGACCGGCAGGAACTCTCCCGTCTCTATCGATTCGACCAGGGCGGCTTCTTCGAACCAGCTGGAAGGCGGTTTGTGCCCCCAAAAAGTCGCCCGCCGAGGATCGTTAATGCTCCAGCGGATCGGCTCCCAATCCGGCTCAGGGATCAGGTAATCGCTGGTATACAGTTCAATCCGGTTCCCATCGGGATCACGAATGTAGACAAAGAAAGCATTGCTGATCCCGTGCCGTCCCGGTCCCCGTTCAATGTTGTCGGCGTAACCGGTGGCTGCCAGCACATCGCAAGCCCGCAGCACGCTGGCCTGGTCCGCTAACCAGAAACCGGCGTGGTGCAGGCGCGGGCCTTTGCCGTTCATCAGGGCAATATCGTGCACGTTTTGCTTGCGATGCAGCCAGGCAGCCCACAGGCTGGGCGGGTCATCTTCGGTTACCGTGATCTCGGATACGTAAAAGCCCAGGGTCCGGGTGAACCAATCATAGGCCTCCTGCACGCCAGGCACCTGGCAATTGAAATGGTCCAGGCGCATGACGTTCGCGCCGCGGTACCGGTCAAAGCGCTGCAGCATCCACTGGCGGGTTTCCATTTCGTGGTAGAACTCGAGTGGCAAGCCGGTTGGATCCTGGACGCGCAGCGCTTTGCCCTGGCCCAGCTCAAACCCCTCCGGGACCCACTGTGTCGGGCAGCCGTTTTCCTCATAGAGAGCCGCCAGGCGCCCAAGGTCATCCGGATCGGCAACCCGGAAGGCCAGGTGCGATACACCAGGCGATGCGGCTTGACGCAAAACGAAGCCGTGATGTTCGCGTTCTTCCAGACCTCCCAGGTAGAGACGCTCGGAATCCCGATCGATCTCCAGGAAACCCAGGATGTCGCAGTAAAACTTACGCGCTCGCTCGAGATCTGTAACGCGATACTCGATGTGCCCCGCCCGCGTAATGCTAAATGTCATGGCAGTACTCCTCCCATAAATATCTCCCTCAGCCCGACTCCCGCTTCCACGGATCGTAGAAGACCTGCACCGGAACCTCGATCCATCCCAGATCGGGCGCAGGGGTGCGTTCGGCCGGGGCCAGACGCCCGTAGCGCCCCGCATAAAAAAGCAGCGGCCAGTGGGGCTCGATCCCGATATGAAGATCGAGGACTCTACCGATAACAATCCAATGATCTCCGCCTTCGATCGTTTTATAGCACTCGCAGCCCAGCGCGGCCAGGCAGCCCTGCAAACGCGGGCGAGCGCCCCAATGAACAAAGCGGAACGGCGGCGGCTTGTCCGCCTGCCAGCTTCCCGCAAAATAGTTGGACAGGGCCTGCTGCTCCTCCCGCAGTATGTTTATCGAAAAGCCTGCTTCCTGGGTGAGATACTCTGCCGTGCGAGCGCGCTTGCCCACGCAGACGAGCACCAGAACGGGATCCAGGGACAGCGAGGTCACCGCATTGGCGGTCATCGCGTGGATCTCGTCCTCGTATTCGGTGGCGATTACGGTCACGCCGGTAGCAAATAACCCCATCGCCTGGCGAAATTGGTCAGGACTAACCGTCTTACTCATGCGCTATCAGCCTTTGCTTCAGTCGCTTCCGCCTCGGCAGCCTTGGCCTGGGCGGCCTCCGCCCCTGCATCCGCTTGTGTGCGCTTCAGAAAGTCACGGACCACATCCATATAGGGGCTAAAGTCGTGAGAATTCACCAGAGCGCCGGCCATTCGCACCGGATCTCCAAAGAAATAGCGTTCGTAGAGCACCTGGCGGGATCCGAAAGCGGAAAGAGCCGTATCCCACGCCAGCCGGAAAATCGGGATGCGTTCGTGCGCATCGGCGCGGGCAGCCTGATAGTAACGCTGGATCTCTTCCGCCAGCGGTCCATTGACATCCGCTTCTGTGGGAGCGGCTACCAATCCACTGGCGCCGAGCTGCTGGATGTAATGGATCATTTTCGGGTACAGGTGAGGGTACAGGTTACGGGCAGCGTCCAGGGGATCCCAGGCCGGGCGCATCACGCCATACTCATCCAGTTCGGCGTTCACCTCAGCGGATAGCAAGAACGCTTTCATCGTTTCCAGGTTGATCCAGATCTCTGCCAGCTTCTCCTGCACGTGCTGGAAAACTTCAATGCCGATGGTGTGCGCCATCAGCGACGCCAATCCCAGCAAAAACTCCGTTTTGGCAACGTTTTTTATCGCTACCTGGTGAGCCATGTTGACGATGGCGCCGGTCCTGGAATAGGCCTGGTTGCAAACCTCCACATCCCGGTATAAGAACACCCGCTCCCAGGGCACGAACACATCGTCAAACACAACGGCGGCATCCAGTTCCTCATAGCGGGCGCCCAGGGGGTGGTCATACTTCGAGCGCCCATAATCTACGCTCTCCCGGCACAAGAACTTCAACCCCTCGGTATTGCAGGGCAGCGCCAAACCGAAGGCGTAGGGCGCGTCCTCCGGCCGGTTTTTGAGCAGGGTCGAGGGAAAAACCATGATCTCGTCCGCCATGGGCAGAGTCGCCAGCATGCGCGCCCCGCGGATTACCAGACCGGCATCGGTCTCCTCTTTCACGCGGGCCGCCAGGAAAGGATCAGCCTGTTCGGCAGTTCCGACAGCGCGGTTCGCCTGGGGTGTGATCAGGGTATGGGTCAGGCAGAGATCATTCTCCCGGATGAGTTCGTGGTAGTTGCGGACATTGTCACCAAAGCGGGGGTCCTGTTCGTCCAGGAATTGCGCGCCACCGGCATAGCCCGAAATCGCCCGGTTGAGATAATCTGGCGCGCGACCCATCATGCCGTGGTGGTAATCCGCCCAGACCTTCATCATTCTGCTGACGCTCTTGAGCTCTTCTATCGTACGAGGAATCATGTACGAGCGCCCGACCTTGTCTCCCGTGCTGGGGGATTCAAACAGCATTACCGCGGGTCGTTCCCACTGCAAATCGTAAAGTTCAGCCAGGCTGCGCAACCCATTCTTAAACGCCGGATGAGCGGCTACATCTTGAACCCGCTCGCCGCGGTACCAGATTTCCGGAGAATCCTCCCGCAGCTTATTTAATACATCTTTGCCCGTTCGAGCTCCCATTACCTATTACCTCCTGTACCTAATCTCGGAATACGATGTTCTCCCAGGGCAACGTGGATGGTGGTCAGTTCCGTGTAGAAATCAAAACTGTAGTGGCCGCCTTCGCGACCGATCCCGCTGGCTTTAGAACCACCGAAAGGCGTGCGCAGGTCGCGCACGTTTTGTGAGTTGATCCAAACCAGGCCCGACTCAATCGCCTCGGCGATACGGTGACCCCGCGCCATATCCCGGGTCCAAACATAGGCTGCCAGGCCGTATTTGACATCGTTGGCGATCCGCAGGGCCTCTTCGTCGTCTTTAAATGGGATAACCACCAGTACGGGTCCAAAGATCTCCTCCTGGGCAATTTTCATGGAATTACGCACTTCGACGATCAGCGTGGGCTGGAAGTAATTGCCTTCCGGCAGATCGGGCGGCCGATCACCGCCAACCAGGATGGTGGCGCCCTCCTGGCGAGCCACATCCATATAACCCCTCACCCGCTGCCAGTGCTCGGGATGGATCAGCGGACCTATCTCTGTTCCAGGATCTGTGGGGTCACCGACCCTGATGCTGCGCACCCGGTCGGCAAGCCGGTTCACGAAACCGCTATAGATCGACTCCTGCACCAATAAGCGAGAGCCGGCCGTGCAGCGCTCGCCGTTCAGCGAGTAGACCTGCCAGATAGCGCCATCCAGGGCCCGCTCGAGATCAGCATCTTCGAAGATGATGGTCGGGTTCTTGCCCCCCAGCTCCATGGAAAAGCGTTTGAGGGTGCCGGCGCCGTTGCGGATGATCTCCTGACCGGTGGCAGTTTCGCCGGTAAAAGAGATCAACTGCACGCCCGGATGGGCAACGAGGGCGGCCCCGGCCTGCTCTCCAATGCCATGCAGGACGTTGAAGGTGCCAGGTGGAAGCTCGGCCTCCTGGATGATTTCCGCCAGCTTATTGGCGGACAGGGGCGCCCATTCGGCTGGCTTGAGGATGCAGGTATTGCCGGCTGCCAGGCAGGGGGCTACTTTCCAGGTCTCAAGCATAAACGGCACGTTCCAGGGCGTGATCAAACCGGCGACTCCAACCGGGCGGCGCACGGTATAGTTCATGAATTCGCCATCTTTTGGAAAGGACTCGCCGGTGATCTTGTCGGCCATGTCTGCAAAGAAGTAGAAGTTCTGAGCGGCGCGCGGGATGGCGCCCTTCTTTATCTGGCTGGTAGGCACGCCGGTATCCTCGATTTCTACGTCGGCGATCTCATCGGCGTGCTTTTCGATCAGGTCGCCGATGCGTCTCAGCGCTCTGGCGCGTTCTTCAGCAGGTAAGCGCGACCAGGGACCTTCATCGAAAGCCCGGCGAGCCGCTTTCACCGCCTGGTCAGCGTCTCGAACCGTACCAGAGGCGACTTCAGTAATCGGCTTGTTGTTGGCCGGGTTATGGGTTTCAAAGGATTCCCCGTCCAGGGAAGGAACAAACGCATTATCGATAAAATGATTGATCATATACCTGCCTTTCTAACTGCTCTCCTCTTCCGCAACAATAAAGTTTTCTAAAGCCCCGATACCATCGATCTCCAGGCGCACCTCGTCTCCGGGGTAAATGTGCGAGATCCCTTTTGGAGTTCCGGTCCAAATCATGTCTCCGCGTTCCAGAGTCATGATCATCGAAATGAATTCGATCAGTTCAGGAATCGAACGGATTAGCTGGGAGGTATTGCCTTTCTGGCGCAGTTCGCCATTGACGTAAGCCCGCAGCTCCACATCATTCACATCCGGAATCTCGTCGGGGCTGACCAGGTAAGGACCTACCGGTCCAAAGGTATCATAACCCTTGGCGCGCACCGGAGGCCGGTAAAAGTCACGAACAAAATCGCGAATCGTGACATCGTTAGCAATGGTATAGCCGGCGATGACCTCACCGGCCCGGTCAGCTGGCACATTCCGGCAGCGCTTGCCGATGACCACCGCTAATTCCGCTTCGTAATGCATATACTCGACGCCCGTCGGGTAAACAATGGGGGCACGATGCCCGATTAAGGCGCTATTTGGTTTAAAAAACAACGCCGGTTCAGGAGGGGTTTGCATGTCGAGTTCAGCAGCATGATCGGCGAAATTGAGTGCCAGCCCCAGGACTTTGCTCGGGACCACCGGAGGCAGCCAGACC
The DNA here is from genome assembly GCA_036507795.1 of Anaerolineales bacterium. Lineage (GTDB taxonomy): Bacteria > Chloroflexota > Anaerolineae > Anaerolineales > UBA4823 > DASQQR01. Next base: position 5,229 of record DATCIL010000052.1, read on the forward strand.
ACCTGCTCGGGAGCATAAACTGCTCCACCGGCCGCGACCAAATTTCCATCCTCGCGGACCATGCCCTCGTGGAGAATACCATCCACCGCAAAACGGGCGATTTTCACGCTTCTACCTCCACAACTTCATCGGAATACACGGTGCTCAAAAATGCACGGATGGGCGGGCCGACCAGGGGCGGATCGTTCAAGATCATGGTGTAGTGGTTGACATCCGGCAGATCCACGCGCCAGCAGTCTGGGATCCAATTGACAAAAGCGGCGGCTTCGCGTTCGTCCAGGATATGCGCCCGGTCACCCAGCAGACCCTTCCTGGGACGGATGAAGAGGGTGGGGCACTGCAGCGTTGGAAAATGCACACACATGCTGTAGTAGAAGTGAATGTCCAGGTCTTTTTCGATGGCTTCCGGAGAAGTTTTCGATCGCACCGATCCATCCGGCAGATCTTGCACGTCATCCCGCAGATACCGCTCCAGGGACTTTGTCCATGGATGGTAATACGGAATTTCTTTCATCGAGTCCAAATAGGCTTGCATAGAAGGATAGGTTATTCCCAGGCGGTGCAGCGCCGGGCGCATGGCTTCCAATACTTCCTCCTTGGGGTCCGCACCACCGTCGATCATCACCAGGCTTTTCACCCGCAACGGGCGGATGGATGCCAGATATACGCCAACGGTGGCGCCGAAGGAATGACCAATGATGCTGAAGGATTCTATTCCCAGGCGGTCTGCAAAAGCCAGAATGTCTCGGGTGTGGTATGCAAAACCATATCCTTCCCCGGGCTTGTCGCTTTCGGCGCGGCCGCGTAAGTCCAGGGCATAAAGGTGATATTCAGGGGAAAGACGTTCGGCAAGACCGTCGAAGGTACCTTTGTGCCCGGTCAGGCTGGGCAGGCAGATGAGGGGGCCGTGCTTGCCATGCCATTCCTTATAGCTGAGGGTAATCCCGTTTACTTGTATGCTCTGATTCATTCTTACTTGCTCACAGCGCCGTCCCCGGCGCAATCTGGCGGAAGTCCAGCACAATCCCGTTTATTTGTATATTCTGGTTCATTCCTACTCGCTCACAGCGCCGTCCCCGGCGCAATCCGGCGGAAAGGCGCCGCCGAGGACGGCGGCTAGAGCATGATTAATAGGAAACATCTTCCACCAACCCATACTGCGCCAGCACCGCTCGCAATTTGGCTTCGTTCACCTGTGACAGCGGCGCCAGCGGCGGGCGCACTTCGGGACTGATCTTGCCCAGCATGCCGAGCGCGGTTTTTGCCGGAACCGGGTTAATCTCGATAAACATAGCGTCGTTGAGCGGCATCAAATGATAGTGCAGGTCCTGAGCTTCCCGCCAATTTCCGGCTGCGAAGAGATCGTATAACTGCGCCAC
>DATCIL010000053.1:0-2507 GCA_036507795.1 Anaerolineales bacterium
CGGCATGCTTCCACTGACTGCCGGCATGGCTTTGGCCGAAAAAGTCCAGGGGAGGAATGCTATCGCGGTTGCCTTCCTTGGGGACGGTGCCTTAGGAGAAGGCGTCCTGTATGAATCCCTGAACATGGCATCGCTCTGGAAAGCCCCAATCCTCTTTGTATTAGAAAACAACCACATCGCGCAGACCACGCCTATCGAGCTCAACCTTGCCGGCGATATCTGCGAACGCTTCTCGGCTTTCGGCATCCTTAGCGCCCGCCTGGATACCAGCGACGTTTTGGAAATACTCTCCAGGGCCCAAGAGCTGCTGGAATCGGTCCGTTCACAAAATCAGCCCCACGCCCTGGTCCTGGACACTCACCGTTTCGGCCCGCATTCCAAGGGTGACGATACCCGCTCACCAGAAGTAATTAGGCGCATTCAGCAGGATCGCGATCCGATAAAAATTCATGGCGCGCGTCTCGATACAAAAATTCGAGCGGAAATTGAGACCCAGGTGGAGGCAGAAGTTTCTCAAGCTTTCGAACGAGCCCTTCATGATCCATTTCCCTTAATTGAGAGCCACGAGGATGCTCCACGCCAGCCACAAATCGCCAGCGGAGAACATTAGAGCGCAGTTCCCATGACCAGCATTCTTGAATCGCTCAACTCCGGTCTCAAGCGCGCCATGAAAGACGATGCTCGCGTCTATATTATTGGAGAAGATATCTGCGACCCGTACGGCGGCGCGTTTAAAGTTACGCGCGGCCTATCCACCGCCTTCCCGGAGCGGGTGCTCACCACGCCGGTATCCGAGGCAGGCATTGTCGGCGTAGCTGCGGGTATGGCTTTGCGCGGCCTGCGCCCAGTGGTTGAGATCATGTTCGGTGACTTCCTTACGCTGGCAGCAGACCAGCTCATCAACCATATAGCGAAGTTCCGGTGGATGTACAACGACCAGGTGCGCGTTCCACTCGTTATCCGGGTTCCCATGGGCGCCCGGCGCGGTTACGGGCCCACCCATAGCCAGAGTCTGGAGAAGCTTTTTATGGGCGTTCCGGGGCTGCGGGTTTTGGCTCCCAGCGCACTGGGCGATCCCGGTGATCTACTCTACGAGGCCATTCTCAACGACGATGATCCCGTCCTCTTCATCGAGAACAAGCTCCTTTATCTCGCCAAAATCCAGATTGCCGCTTCACTTTCAGACTTCATGGTCAGGCAAAGGCCCGTTGAAAACGACCCTTCCAATGGCAGCAATCCCTCCCTTCTCCCTTCGCCGCTCTCTCATCACACTTATCCGCTTTCTTATACGCTGACGCTGCGGGACGCGCCCCCCACCACCCTCACGCTAACTGCCTACGGTCATATGGCTGAGCTCGCCCGGCAGGCTCTTATCCGGCTTGCTTACGAGAACGAGATAATCGCAGAGTTGGTCGTGCCCACGCAACTGGCACCTGTAGATATTGGATCCACCCTTGCATCTCTTCGCCAGACCCACACGTTGCTGGTAGCCGAGGAATCAAACCAGACTATGGGCTGGGGCGCAGAGGTGCTGGCGCGTTCCAAAGAAGCACTTGGTTCCAACCTGTTCAGGGCAAAGCGGGTGGCCGCCAGAGATGTACCCATTCCTGCCTCCGGTCCGCTGGAAGCCGCGGCACTGCCTGATGTTGATGATATCGTCCGGGCAGCCCGGGAATTGATTTCTAATCACCAGGTTTAAAGATGACACAAGCTTCCCCTGAACCGGTTCGCATTCCCCTGGTAAACCCGAATGAAACTGAAGCCAGAATAGCCTCTTTGAACGTTTCCGAGGGTCAGCTCGTGGAAGAGGGTGAAGTCCTTTGCACGCTGGAAACCACGAAGGCCACCACCGAAATTGTTGCTGCAAGACCGGGGTATGTGATCCAGCTTCGTCATAAAGCAGGGCAGACTGTTCGAGCTGGGGAATTGCTATGCTATCTGGCCGGTTCACCAGATTGGAGCCCACTCGAGCGCGAATCTGATTCGACGATGTCGCAGCCTGGGGACCAGCCAGGAATTCCCGGAGGGCTGCGCATCACCCAGCCAGCCTTGGCTTTTGCTCGGAAGGAAAATCTCAATCTTGAAGAATTGCCGGCAGGTCCTCTGATCACGGAAAACATGCTTCGCGATTTGGTCCGGGGCCGTAAAGCAAGCGTTTTAACGGAAGAAGTTCCGGCAGAATTCGGTGAGAGAGCTCTGGTAATTTACGGGGGCGGGGGACACGGAAAAAAGCTCATTGATTTAATTCGAGTTCTCGGAAGCTATCAAATCGCCGGAATCGTCGATGATGGCATTCTGCAAATGAATGAGGATGGCTCGCAAAACCGGGTAATGGATGTGCCGGTCCTGGGCGGAGGCGGTATTTTACGAGAGCTGGCTGGGCGTGGTCTCCGGTTGGCAGCAAACGGAATTGGCGGTATCGCCAACCCCGAATTGCGTGTGCAAATCTATCAGCAAGTGCAAGAACTCGGATTTGTTTTCCCATCCTTGATCCATCCAACCGCTGT
>DATCIL010000054.1:0-1710 GCA_036507795.1 Anaerolineales bacterium
TGGCTTATAATTACAGCAACAGACCCACTCTCGCCAGAAAGGAGAATAAGGATCCTGTAGTGAGCCGAAAGAAAAAACGCAAGGTTTCGAAAGGGACTGGAAAACGATATACATCCAACAAACCCAAACCGCAAGCCAAACGCGTTCTCCGGACCCCACCGCCTCCCAGCTATGCAGAAGAATCGCTTCGTAACCGCATCAGCCGGTTCGGCCTGAGCAAGCGGTTCATGGATGATTTCGAAATCGCATTTGAGCAGTATATGGGGCCTGAAGCAATTCGGAAGCAAGGTGGCCGGAAAATCCTCGTGCTCGATGAAGATGACCCAGCCTTTTCAGGTTTCCAGGAATGGTTCTACTTTGATTATGTCTTAACGTCCGGGGATCGCATGATCGACCTCTTTGCCAAGGAAGCAGGGCCGAAACTATCCGCGGCTCAAAAGAAACTGCTGGAAGACTGGATGGCGACAAATCGCTTGCGCCTGCTGGAGACTCAGTCGGTTGAACCTGGCATTGGTGAAACCATGCAAGACTTACTGAGCGGAGAAATATTGCCCATGAATGATATTTCTTTTTCGTATCATGGCACCCGCTGGAGTATTTTCCTGGCTAGACCGCTGCTGACAGAAGGGCGGTGGCATTTTACAGGCAGTGGGGTGATGCTGACTCCGCTTGACAAACGGCGGATATTGAAAGTTGCCACAGAACTACGGGCTGGCTATCAGGTAAAGCATCCACAGGCGGGCTTGCTGGATTTTTATCGTGACCACAGCCTCGATTTGCTTCGTGCGGCGAAAGAGGTCCAGAAAGAACGCAGCAATCCAAAAGCACTGTTTACCGCCGAGGGTCATCCGGCCATCTCAGCCAGGGCCGAGTTTGCTCTCAGGGGAGATCCGCTTGAAGTTGAGAGCGCTCTGGATGAAGCCGAAGAAATTGTGTTCGTGAACGAACAAGAAGGCGGCGAATTTTCGGGTTGCTTGCACTATATCTGGCTTTTGCGCGGCCGTTCCTGCGTACCTGAAGCGCCCGAAGATCGGGCACCGACGGATGGGCTAATATTATCCACTAACTGGACTGCCGGACCGGGCGAGCCCGACTTCCGCAAGCTCGGCGATTTGTACTTATGCTGGAAAGATTTGACTTTGTCATGTATGTCACGTGAAAGGTTGAAAGCTGGCAAGGAACTGCTTATGCAGATACTAAGCAAAAGGATCAAGCACCGGCAAGACCATTTTAGGGACTTGAGAGCATCCAGGGATCAAGTGGACCGGGAGGAGGCTGAATTATACGAAGAAGACTTCGAGGAAGAAGATTTAGATCCAGAAGCTGAGGTGGTTGAAGAAGAAATGATAGAGCGTTTGACCCGGCGCTGGTTGGATACTCCCAATCGAGACGGAATTACGCCGCGCCAGGCGGCCCAAACAGCTGAAGGACTGGAAGATCTCCGAGAAGGGATGAAGGCAATCGAGTTTCTTGAAGAAGAGGCCTTGAGGTCTGGGAGAAAGCCACCGATGCGCCTGGATATTATCCGCAAGGAGTTAGGGCTCTAAATCGCGATGAGGCTTCACTGTCACTTGCAGGAGAATGACCCATGAATCAAGCTAAACGTAAACTCAAGATCGAGGGGATCGAGCCAATCTAGGATTCGAGGAATTGGCCCGCGCGATCACATCCGTGCCATCGTTGGACAGAAGCCGGGGCTGTGAGAATGTT
>DATCIL010000055.1:0-8381 GCA_036507795.1 Anaerolineales bacterium
TGCGGATCGCGCTCAGAACAATCGGCCAGCTTCCCGGGGAGGGTTAAGCTCTCCAAGGCCGATTTTCGAATGACCAGGTCACGCGCCTTGCGAGCCGCATCTCTGGCTCGAGCGGAAGTCAGGCATTTCTGGACGATGGCCCTGGCCTGGGAGGGATTCTCCTCCAAAAAGGTGCCAAATGCATCGTTCACGACCTGCTGGGCATAAGTTTGCACTTCCGGGTTCATCAGCTTGACCTTGGTCTGGCTTTCGAACTGGGGATCAGGGTGCTTGATGCTGATGATGGCGGTCAAACCTTCACGGGTATCGTCTCCAGTGAAATTCGGATCGGAATCCTTTAGCAACCCGCTGCGGCGCGCATAATCATTGATCGTGCGGGTGATGGCCGCACGCAGGCCGGTCAGGTGGGTGCCGCCGTCGACCGTATTGATCGTGTTGGCAAAAGCATACACCGACTCGGCAAAGGCATCCGTATATTGGATGGCGGCATCGATTGTGACCATGTCAACTTCTTTTTCGACGTGAACCACGGGGTGCAGGGTGGCGCGGTTGCGGTTCAAGTAGCGCACAAAGGATGTAATCCCGCCTTCGAAGTAGAAGGTCATTTCCCGCCATATGCGCTCATCCACCAGATTAATGGTAACGCCCTTTGTCACAAAAGCCATCTCGCGGAAGCGCTGCACCAGGGTCTCAAAACGGTAATCAAAATCTCCTTTAAAGATCTCGGTATCATATTTAAAGGTGGTGCGGGTTCCGGTCTCATAGGGCGGTGCCTTACCGGCCTCTTTCACCGGTCCGGTGGGGTAGCCGCGCTCATAGCGCTGGGTATAGATCTTACCGTCCCGCCAAACCTCCACTTCGCACCATTCCGACAAGGCGTTGACTGCCGACACCCCTACACCGTGGAGACCGCCCGAGACCTTATAACTCCCTCCCCCAAATTTGCCGCCAGCATGGAGCATCGTCATCACCACTTCCAACGCCGGCTTTTGCGTTTGCGGTTGAATATCAACCGGGATGCCCCGACCATTGTCCGAAACGGTGACGCTGCTGTCTGGATGGATGGTGATATCAATGTGATCGCAGACGGCGGCAAGCGCTTCGTCGATCGAATTGTCTACCACCTCGTAAATTAGGTGATGGAGAGCCTTGATATCGGTGCCACCGACATACATACCCGGACGGCGCCGGACGGCTTCCAAACCTTCTAAGACCTGAATATCCTTGGCATCATAGGAAACAACAGGATTTTTTTCCTTTACCACAAATACCTCCAAATGACACACGACGTGCCGTGTTGATAAAAGCTGCGAATCACACGCTTTATGCGTATCCTCTTAATAACTGGGGAAAGGCGCCACTTTTGAAGCGGTTGCCTTTATGCCCTGTTTTGAAGAATATTTTCCCGGTAAGAACGATTTTTCATCCATTGATAAGCGTCCCGGTAATAGATGAAACTGGCTGCCAGCAAGCCAGTGGCTACAAAGCCGTGTCCAATGACGCCTACCAGCGCCAACCAGGAGGTTTCTGGCGGCACTTGCCAGAGCATATCCAGTCCCCTGCCGAGGATAAAAACAGCCAGGAAAAACAAGGCAGTGCTCAACCAGGTCTGCCGAGTCAACAGAAAGCTGGTCTGGATGGATTTTAACGCCTTTTGCCCGTACACGAAAATTCCGTGCGGCGAAAGAAGCAGGTGAAAAAACAACCACAAAAGCAGGCCGCCATAGAAAAACAATGCGCACTGCGCCAGCGTTAGGCCACCGAGCGCAACGACGGAGACGATCAAGCTACCGGGTACACTCACCCCAACCAAAACACCGAACCAGAACAGTGCCAGGAGAAGGACCTGGAGTATTTTCTTGGGCCATTGCTCCAGGGTCTCAGCCCAGTCTATCTTTCCAAATAGGACGGCCTGAGATACGACGTCAAAAAACAGCGTGCCCGCTGCCAGACCCAAACCAGTGATCAATACCCAGACTACAAATACGCCGGATAACGAATCTATTTCCCACATCAAGGGAGCGCCTGCCGGATGGGCCTCGGGCGATAGAGAGGCCATCATGCTGGGAATGCCCACTGGATAAGATCGCAACGCGGCGAATAAGTTAAGTTGGGCGGCCACTTCCATCCAGGCTTCTTTGATAACATCCAGCGTCTCCCTCGCCCCGCTGTCTTGCAGCGCATAGAGCGCAACCAGCTGGCTCACAACGGATTCAATCAGTTGTTTCAATCGCAGGTGAGGCCCTAACCAAAGATATAAATCTAAGGCTATAGGGAAAAGTATCAGGGCGATATGATTGGTAATGCTGTCAAAGCCGGCCCTCAAGGCTGCTATCAAGCTGGGTGGAGACGGCAGCACCCGGGAGTCATTCGTATTCATGCAGTGCTTTATTTTACCATACCACCCTGTTTTATCAGTTCATTTCCCTGAACATAAAAAAACTATAAAAGTGCCCATTATCACGAACAAACTAAGAAATGCCCCTTGACCATCCATGCCCAAATCGGTAAAATCAATATATTAAAGAGGGCATGGAATTTGGGAAGGGAAAGCTGGCACCCGCCCAGCCCATCTCTCTGCAAGACCTCAGGAGAAACTCGATACTCAGAGCAACAAGGAGGTGCAAAGCGACGACTCCCACCTGATTTCCCCATTACTGTACAAAGCAAAACAAGATATCCAAACCCGCCTGGCGGGACCAACCGAAAACCTAATCTTTCCGGAGGAGGAAGGAGAACATGCATAAAAAGACCCTTACCCTACTATCTTTGCTGATGGTTATCAGCATCTTGTTGGCGGCCTGTCAACCCGCCGCCGCGCCAACTGAAGCTCCTGTAGAACCCGCAACTGAAGCGCCCGCAGTAACCGAAGCCCCATCAGGGGAGTTCGAATGTACCGACGAGATCGGCTGCGTGGACTATGGACCGGGCGAGCCAATCCGCATCGCATCGGCGTTGGTAATTTCTGGTCCAAATGCCGATTTAGGACTTGACTCCCAGTACGGTGTCGAGATCGCCCTTGACTTCCGCGGCCAGGTACTCGGTCACGACGTCGAGCTGCAAGCAGAGGACGACGGCTGCAGCTCCGAAGGCGGCCAGACCGCCGGGCAGAAGATCGTCTCTGATCCAACCATCCTGGGGGTTATCGGCACCAGCTGCTCGGGCGCCGGCGTTCCCATGTCGCAGGTCATCTCACAAGCTGGCTACTTCATGGTTTCGCCCTCCAACACCGCTCCGAGCCTGACTGATCCGGACCAGGCCTGGAACCCCGGTTATCTGCGCACCGCCCACAACGACAGGGTGCAGGGCGCGGCCATGGCGGATTTCGCTTTTAATGAGTTAGGTCTGACCTCAGCTGCAGCCATTCACGACGGCGATCCCTACACGGAAGGGTTGGCGAACGCCTTCTCGCAGTCCTTCCAGGAGTTGGGCGGCGAGATTGTTGAATTCACCGCCGTGAACGTGGGTGACACCGATATGCGCCCGGTGCTCACCGCGGTGTCTGCCGCCGGTCCCCCTGAGATCATCTACTACCCAGTCTTCACCAACGAATGCGCCTTCCTGACAAAGCAGGCTAAAGAGGTTTCCGGCTTAGAGGAAACCGAACTGGCCGCTGCTGACGGTTGTATCTCGGATGCGGCCGCTGAGGCCATCGGCCCGGACGGCGAAGGCATGTACTTCTCAGGTCCTGACATTTCCTTCACTGGCGAATTGTACGAGCGCTTCAAAGAAGCCTACCGCGAGAAGTATGGATCCGACACCCTGTCTGTATTCCACGCCCACGGCTTCGACGCCACCAATTTGACCCTGGACTGCGTTGAGCAGGTCGCTACCCAGGAAGACGACGGCACTATCCACATCGGCCGGCAGGCCATGCGTGACTGCCTGTACGCCACCGAGGGCTACCAGGGCATCACGGGTACGCTGACCTGCGATCAGTACGGTGACTGCGCCGATCCAAAGATCTCCGTCTCGCAGCTCCAGAGCGGTGAATACGTGCGCATCTGGCCGTAAAGATTTTCGTAACGGCTTACTCGATCTAACACAGTAACGCAATGGGGATGGGCCCGGGTCTTACCTGGGCCCATCTACCCAATTTTCGGAGCGCCAAGATGCAAATTCCGGCTGTTAGAGAACGTCTTCAAAATATCGATTTCATTGATCTTATCCTTTGGATCTTCCGGGCGGTGATTATTTTGCTGGTGGTCTGGGGAACCATTGCAGCAATTATCGATAACCCCTATTCAACCAGTCAGTGGATTAACTTTATCGTTTTTGGGATCGCCCAAGGCAGTATGTACGCCTTGATCGCCATCGGCTACACCCTGGTTTACGGTGTTTTGTTTATGATTAACTTCGCACACGGCGAATTCTTCATGTCGGGCATCCTGACCGCGACCGTCTTCCTCGCCGGGCCGATGGCTGCCTCCGGCTTCATGGAACGGCAACCGGTCATCAGCTTATTGATCATCCTGATTGTATCGATGCTGGTCTCGATCGCGGTGGCTCTGGTTACTGAACGCGTCGCTTACCGCCCGCTCAGGAAAGCGCCCCGCCTGGTTCCCTTGATTACCGCCATTGGCGCCTCCTTCTTCTGGCAATACTTCTTCCGCGGGCTCTACGGATCACAATCCATTCCTTTTCCCCAAATTCAAGCTCTACAGGGCAGTTTTTCACTACTAGGCACGCAAATTCTTAAAACGCAAGTTCTGGTAGTTGTCGTCACAATTATTGTACTGATCGGCCTGAACTTCTTTATCATGCGCACCAAGACAGGCAAGGCCATTCGCGCTGTTGCTGAGGATAAAGACGTAGCCGCCTTGATGGGTATCGACGTCGACCGCACGATTGCCATCACCTTTGCAACCGGCGCCTCCATGGCCGGTGTAGCCGCAGTGCTTTATGCCGTGGTGTTCCGCCAGGTGCAATTTTTTATGGGTTTTATACCGGGGATCAAGGCATTCACGGCGGCGGTCCTGGGAGGCATCGGCAGCGTACCGGGAGCGGCGGTTGGCGGCCTCTTCCTGGGGATGTTCGAATCCGTCGGACCGGCGCTGTTCTTGCAAGGTCTCGGCATCCCCGCCGCTCACCAGCTTAAAGACGTCATCGCCTTCACCATGCTCGTCCTGGTGCTGATTTTCCGTCCGCAGGGCATCGTCGGCGAGCGGCTGGGAGAGAAGAAGGCTTGAGGAAGGTAACTATGTTTGATGACGATCGCTTCAATTTACGCCGGCCCATCAACCACGGTCTCATCGCCGGCGTCATTGCGCTGAGCGTAAGCGCTATCGGCATGGTGGATCTTTTCGCTCAACGGCAGCTGATTACCGGGGTCCTCACTCTTGGCCAGCTCATCCTATTTTTGGCGATGGCTATCTTAGGTTTCATGGTCGCCAGCAAATCGCCCAGGGGCAAGGCATGGACTGGGTTGATTTATGGCCTGATAACGGGGCTGGTCGCCGCAGTCCCGCCAGCCCTCCTGGTTCTGCTCGCCCAGGTGTTTAACGTACGTCAATTCTTGGTAAATGTATCTCCCGGACTAATCCGGTTGTTAACTTTCGACCGAGACATACCTCAAGGGCTAGTTCTCTTATTCGCCATCTCGGGTGTGGTCGGTCTGGCGGGAGCCGGTTTGCAATTGCTGCCAGCCAGTTTCCGTCGTCCCATTCTTAATGGACTCGCCTGGACTCTGGTGATAGGCTTGTTATCGGAAATCCTGTCCCAAAGGTTGCGGACATTCTTTGGGAGTGAGATCACCGGGTTAATCTTCCAGGGAAGAGCTCTGGGTTTGAGCGCTGCCCTTATCCTGTTTTTCCTGATCACGGCTATCGCAGGCGTCTGGCAACGGCGCGGCGACAGTGTGAAGTCGCGGTATGCCCAAATGAATCCCGGGCAGCGCCGCAGGATCGGTTTTGGCGCGATGGTCCTGGGAATCCTGGTCCTGGTAATCCTGCCAAACTTGCTTGGCACTTACCTTTCCGAAGTGATGAACAATGTGCTGATCTTCGCCCTGATGGGGCTGGGTTTGAACATCGTGGTGGGTTTCGCCGGATTGCTCGATCTGGGATACGTGGCGTTCTTTGCCATTGGCGCTTACATGATGGGCTTGTTGACATCCCAGGGGGGCCTTGGCGTAGCAGGAATATCGTTCTGGGCTGCGCTGCCCTTGTGTGTGGCGGTTTCAGTGCTGGCCGGGATTATGCTGGGCATCCCGGTCCTGCGTATGCGCGGCGATTATCTGGCAATTGTCACGCTCGGTTTCGGTGAGATCATCCGCATTCTGGCGCTCTCGGATCTGCTTAAACCCGTTATCGGTGGCGCTCAAGGTGTGCTTCAGATCCCTAAACCGCAGGTCTTCGGGATCTCTCTGATCAAACCGGAGCTGCTTTACTATGTTGTTCTGGCTGGTATTCTCTTGGCGGTCTTTATCTCGTACCGTTTAAGCGAGGCGCGCATTGGTAGGCAGTGGATGGCCGTGCGCGAGGACGAAGACGTTGCCGAAGCCATGGGAATTCCCCTGGTAAATACGAAACTGCTCGCCTTTGCCATTGGTGCGGCCTTTGCTGGCATGGCTGGAGCTATCTTCGCCAGCAAGCTGACCTCCATCTTCCCACACAGCTTCAACCTGCTCATCTCTATTAATGTTTTGAGCCTGATCATTGTAGGAGGAATGGGAAGCCTGCCCGGCGTTATTGTGGGCGCTTTGGTCCTTGTAGGTCTTCCTGAACTGCTCAGAGAATTCGCAGAATACCGCTATTTGATGTACGGAGTCTTGTTGATCGTCATGATGCTTGCGCGACCGGAAGGTTTCTGGCCCTCGGCTGCCCGGCGGCGCGAACTTCATATCCATGAAGAAGAAGCTCCACCCGAACACCCTGAAACCGCCGCAGCTCCGGCTTCAGACTAGGGAAATGTAGGAAACGTGGCTATGCCCCTATTAACTGCAAACAACGTCACCAAACGGTTCGGCGGTCTCGTAGCCGTCAATAATTTTGATCTTGAGATTCAAGAAGGCTCGATCATCAGTATTATTGGTCCGAACGGCGCTGGAAAGACAACTTTTTTCAACTGTATTACCGGCTTTTACGAAATTGACGAAGGCGAAATCATCTTCGATGGTCGCAAGATTAACAATTTCTCTCCAGACCGGATAACCCGACTGGGCATCTCCCGCACGTATCAAAATATCCGGGTGTTTCCAACCATGACAGCGATCGAGAACATCCTGGTAGGCGAGCACCCGCACCTGAAAACGCACTGGTGGGAAGCAGTGATAAAAACGAAACGTTTTATTGAAGAAGAAGAACAAGCGCTTCAGGAGGCCCGCCGTCTGCTGAGGTTTGTGGGTCTGACAGGTTTGGGTGATCAGCTGGCTCGAAACCTCCCTTATGGTTCGCAACGCCGCCTGGAGATCGCCCGCGCCCTGGCAAGCAAACCTAAACTTTTGCTGCTGGATGAGCCGACCTCCGGCATGAACCCGCAAGAGACCGCGGAAATGACGCGGTTCATCAAGCATCTTCGCGATGAATTGGGCATCACTATTTTGCTGATTGAACACGATATGCGCGTGGTGATGGGCATCAGCGAATACATCATGGTTCTTGATTTTGGAGAGAAGATTGCAGAAGGTAACCCGGCAGAGATCCAGCGCAACGCGCGGGTTATCGAGGCTTACCTGGGCCGGGGAGCTGCGGCTGGCAACGGCCGAGAGTCGGCAGAAATGACCGCGGTCGACCAGGAGGTTACTCTCGATGACCATGCTTGAAGTCAATGACATCCATACATACTACGGGAACATCCATGCGCTGAAAGGGATCTCCCTCAATGTCGATCAGGGCGAGATTGTGACCTTGATTGGCGCCAATGGGGCAGGCAAGACCACCACTTTGCGCACGATCACGGGATTGCTTAAACCTCTCCAGGGAGAAGTATGTCTGGAGGGCGAGGACCTCACCCCCTACAAAGCAAATGAGATTGTCTATAAAAAGGTTGCCATGGTCCCCGAGGGACGCGGCATTTTCGCCCGGCTAAGCGTGTCCGAAAATCTTGATATGGGCGCTTTCATTCGCAAAGATACCGCTCAGATCCAGGAAGACCGCGAGCGGGTCTTTAATCTTTTCCCGCGCTTGAAAGAGCGCTTGAACCAGGTCGCCGGTACGCTATCCGGCGGCGAGCAGCAAATGCTGGCGATCGGGCGCGCCCTGATGGCAAGGCCCCGCCTGCTCCTAATGGACGAACCTTCCATGGGACTGGCGCCAATTCTGGTGGAGAGCATCTTCGAAACCATTCGCACCATCAACCAGGAAGGCACGACGATTCTGCTGGTTGAGCAAAATGCGACCATGGCATTGTCCATTGCCGACCGTGGCTATGTGCTGCAAACC
>DATCIL010000056.1:0-1216 GCA_036507795.1 Anaerolineales bacterium
GGTGAAAGCGGCTGTGGGAAGACCACTTTGGGGCGCGTGTTGACCCGGCTTCACGAGCCCACCGAGGGCAGACTTTACTTTCAAGGTAATCCTGTGCAAGGCGATAACCTGCTCTTGACACGTAAAGATGGCGGTGATCCTGAGACCGTGAAATTTCACCAGGTGGCTCAAATCATTTTCCAAAACCCTTATTCTTCCCTGAACCCTCGGAAAACCGTACGCGAGATCATTGGAACGCCGCTGCGCCAGCGAGGGTTGACTGACCCACTGGAAAGGGAAGAGGAAATTATCGGATTGATTCGCCGGGTGGGCTTGAGCGAAAGACATATCGACTCTTACCCCCACCAATTTTCGGGAGGTCAGCGGCAGCGGATTGGCATCGCTCGGGCATTGGCTATGCAGCCCCACTTCATTGTTGCGGACGAACCAGTATCTTCCCTGGATGTCTCGATCCAGGCCCAGGTGATCAACTTGCTGGAGGAGCTCCAGAGTGAATACCGGCTCACCTTCCTGTTCATCGCTCACGACTTGAGCGTGATTTATTATTTCAGCGATCGCGTGGCGGTAATGTACCTTGGTCACATCGCGGAAGAAGGACCAACCCACAGCCTGTTTGAGGAGCCGCGCCATCCGTACACCCAGGCGTTGCTGGCCGCTATTCCGCGCGTCCGCAAGGAGGTCAGGCGAGAACGAATCATCCTGCCTGGAAATGTCCCCAGCCCGATCGACCCACCTACCGGCTGTCCCTTTCACCCGCGCTGTTTTGCCAAAGTGGGGAAGATCTGCGAGCAGCAATATCCTCCATTCTTTCAGGTGGGGGATCAGAAAGTGGCTTGCTGGATTTATGATCAATATCCCCGGGCGCCAGCTGGAGTACCAACACAGAACACAGTCGAGGAATCTGTGAGTCATCCTTATGAGTCATCCCTGTGACCATTGATTTGATCCAAAAACTTGAACTCGCTGGAGACCATTACACCCTGGGCCGGCAGCATGGCGGCCAGGTGCGCCATCTCAGAGCGCATATCCTGGCCGGACTGAAGAACCGGCTGGACTCGCTGGCGAAACTTCCCTTAGACCTGCAGCCCTTTCTGGCGGAGATGGCTGGATTGTGGTGGGAAATCAACCGCCCTACCGTTAAGTTGCTCCAGGGAATGGCGGAAACGTTGGATTTTGAATGGGAGCCTTTCTTCCGCTATACGCTGGCTTCCTATCT
>DATCIL010000057.1:0-2118 GCA_036507795.1 Anaerolineales bacterium
TCCGTTGATCAGCGAGGTTGTCTATGATCCGGTAGCAGATGAACCCGGAGGCGAATGGATCGAGATCTATAATTCAGATAACACGACACTCAATTTGAGCCAGTTCAAAATTGGGGATGCCGAGATGCCGGGCGACCGGGAAGGCATGCTCAGGTTTCCGGCCGGTAGTAGCCTGTCTCCGCAGGAAGTCATCGTCGTGGCGAACCAGGCAGCGGCGTTCGAGATCACCTTTGGATTTAAGCCGGATTACGAAATGGTGGAGTCCGATCCTGTGATTCCCAATATGATCAAGTATCACGCGTGGGCTGGCTACAACCTTGAACTAACCGATAACGGAGACGAGGTCCTGCTCCTGGATGGTGATGATCAAATTGTCGATATGCTCTCCTGGGGAAGCTCTGCGTTTGCTTTTGATCCTCCGATTCCAAGAGTGTCGCCGGGGTATTCCCTCGAGCGAAAACCGGCGGATATCGATCGAGATGAGGCCGGAGATTGGAAAAGCCAGGCGAACCCTGCGCCAAAGCGGGTAGATCTTGCCAGACCCACGCAAACTGCGACCAGTACTCATACCCCGACATCTACCTTGACTTCGACGCCGACGGATACTCCGATGCCGTGCGGTGAAGCTCCCTTGTTGATCAGCGAGGTTCTCTACGATCCTGTGGGCGATCTTGATCCAGCGGGCGAATGGGTCGAAATCTACAATCCAAGCCAGGTGTCTGTAAACCTGGCTTGCGTCCGCATCGGCGATGAGGAGACCCCAGGGGGAGGTGAAGGAATGCTGGTTTTTCCCGCTGGCAGAGCGCTTTTGCCGGGCGGGATCATCGTCATTGCCAATCAGGCCAGTTCATTTGTGGAGCAGTATTCCTTTAGACCTGATTACGAGATTGTTGATACTGATCCACTCGTACCCGACATGCTGAAGGATCCGGATTTGGCAACTGGCACGCTAAACTTGAGCAACGCCGGCGATGAGATTTTGATTCTGGATGGAACCGCCGATCTTGTTGATTCGGTGTCTTGGGCTGCCTCGACGTTTGCCTTTGAACCCGCCATCCCCGGCGTCCCTCAAGGGCATTCCATCGAACGAAAACCGGCCTTTCAGGACACCAATTCGGCCGGCGATTGGATTGAGCAGCCCAATCCTCAGCCAGCAAGCGTCGATTTTAGCGGTCCGACTGCCACTCCGACGGCTACACCGACCCGCACACCCACAGCTATGCCAACGCCTACCAGGACGCCCATTCCTTGCGAACCCCTTACCTTACACCTGAGCGAAGTGCTCTACGATCCGGTGGGGGACACCGATACCGGAAGAGAATGGGTTGAGATCTATAATCCGGGTAGTAAGCCCCTAAATCTATCCTGCGCCAAGCTGGGCGATGAGGAGACCAGCGGTGGGGGCGAAGCCATGCTGGTCTTTCCAGATGACCGCGCAATCAAACCGGGAGAAGTTGTGGTGGTTGCCAGCCGTGCTACCCTCTTTCACGATTTCTATGGCTTCAATCCCGATTACGAAATCATCGAGACCGATCCCGCCGTATCCAATATGCTGCGTGATAATCATTGGGGCAACGGCAGTTTCAATCTGAGCAATACCGGCGACGATGTCCTGATCCTCGATTGGCTGGACCGTTCTGTCGATGCCGTGTCCTGGGGTAGTTCAACTTTTGCTTTCGACCCGGCAGTAGCCCTAGTGGCTGAGGGACACTCGATTGCCAGAGCCCCTGCTGGTCGCGATACGAACACCGCCGGCGATTGGTCAGATCAGTCGGCTCCGGATCCTGCAGAGCCGCTTAGCGCTGCCCCCACACCAACCCAAGCGATTTCACCGAGCTGCACCAGCACGCCCACGCTGAAGCCCACTTCTACCAAGACTCCCACCCGAACTTCGACCTCAATCGCTACCTCTACCCCCTGGTCAACACCCTCGAGTACCCCTTTGCCATGCGCTCCCTTTTCCTTGCTACTGAGCGAAGTGCTCTACGATCCGGAGGGGGACACCGATACCGGAAGAGAATGGGTTGAGATCTATAATCCGGGTAGTAAGCCCATAAATCTATCCTGCGCCAAGCTGGGCGATGAGGAGACCAGCGGTGGGGGCGAAGCCATGCTGGT
>DATCIL010000058.1:0-14963 GCA_036507795.1 Anaerolineales bacterium
CCGAAATGACCTTCTAAAGCTGATGTTGCGATCGGCAGTTCAATTAAATCCGCCCGAAATTATTCAATATGTAATTATCACCCCGCATATCCGAGATTACGAATTTGAATCCGGCTTTCCTCACTGCCTCGATGTTCTGCAGCCGGGTCAGCGCGAGGCAGGCGAGTTGGTCATGGAATTGAGTGCTTTGATCGAACAGCGTAACACCGGGCGTCAACGAGGTCCAGCGGTGATTTTTGTTATCGAAGGCATGGAGCGCTTCATCGAGATAATGGATGACGATATCCTCTCCCACTTCAAATGGATATTGAGGGAAGGTCCAGCCGCGAAAGTGTGGCCGGTCGCCACCGCGAATGGCCCGGCATGGCTCTCCGATAAAAAGGTGACGTCTTTCTTTGATACTCGCATAGAGTCAAGCGATCATTTGCTTGCAGGCGTGAATCACGCCGAAGGCGGTTACGCTTCAAATGCGGGCCATTTTCAGGTTTCATTCAGTGGTGAAATATATGATTTTAGTCTACCAGCCCACTAAGGGTTTGGTACCGAATTTGCACTAATCGACGAGTGCTTCGACGTTAGAGCATCTCGACAAAACAAGCAGGAGGCGCAAGATGAAAATTGGAATGCTATGGTTCGACAACGATAAACAAACTGATCTGGCAACCAAAATCCAACACGCTGCAGATTACTACCAAAACAAATATGGGCTGCGCCCCAATGTATGTTATGTGCATCCAACCATGACGCCCAAATCGAACGATGGCGAAAACGAAGAAAAAAAGGAAGAAAAAGTCCTGAAGGCTGGAAGTGTCCTCGTGAGGACCTCAAAAACCGTTCTGCCAAATCATATCTGGATCGGTGTTAACGGTTTGAATGGTCAGCCAAACCCTTAGATTCATGAATTCAGGCGTGTTGGGCGATGAACACATCCAGGCCTAGATCGGCGTCGACCCGACCGGTTTTAATGGCTTCGTCGACTTCTAACAAGTGATGGTAAACTTCTTCGAGCGCTATCCGGCTAAAGCCACGTGCTTGGGCGGTAACTTTTTTCGCCACGTACGGATGGATCTTTAGCCGGCCGGCAACTTCATCCTCAAGGCCCCCGTGGTCAAGGATTTCCCGAGCCAGCAAGATCAACCTGAATTGGCGGACGATCATCCCGAAAATTCTTAGCGGATCCTCCTCCTCCAATAGTCTATGCAGCATTGTCGAGGCAACCTTGCCATTGCGAGATCCCAGCGCATCTACTAATCCAAATATGTCCCCCTCCAGAGCCTGCGCTGTCAAATGTTGGACATCATCCACTTCCACAGCTCGTTGAAAATTAACGTATAACAACATCTTCTGGATTTCATGATCCGCCAGGCGGGTATCGTCGCCAACCAGGCTGCCTAATGTGCCCGCCGCCTGGTTATCAAATTGGCCTCCATGTGCCCGGGCGCGCTCTTGAATCCAACGCGCCATCGCTGCTCCTTTCGGCTGGCTGAAAGCACGGATATAGACCCGATCGCCGGCCTTTATTGCCCAATCTTCCAGCCAATGGATCTTTCCCTTCTTCCGCTCGCGCTCATCGGTCAGAATCTGGTATTCGACGAGCACAAGAGCAGCTGTCCCGGGAATTTTTCCCAGGTAGTCCAGCAACTTTTGGCGGGTTGAGGTGTGTTTAAAATATGCCAGGGGATGGTAAAGGACTGCCAATCGCCGCTTTGCCAAAAAGGGCATTGCGTTTGTCGCACTGATCAGATCATCCAACGCGAGCGAACGGCCATCTAACTGGGTAAAATTCATCTCCGCCATTGACGAATCGCCCAGTTTGGCCTTTAAATCGGCGACAAACTGGGCGATTGCAAACTCGTCATCACCATGAAGCACGTAGATAACGGGCGGATCTTTTGCCATTCTCACCCTTGAGTGATGACTCGATAGGCGTTAATGCGGCCACGCTTGGTTGCATTAATCCCAACAACCTTTAAATTCCCCGGATTTCCGGAGGTGGTTACTCGTTCCTGAAAAAGGAAACCGAGCGGCTGGCTGAAAATGAGCGCCATGGTTGCCATCATGATCGCAAGCGGAAGACGTTCGACCTTGTCTCGAAAGCTCCGCCCAACCCCAAACATCGACCCACCCGCTGCCAGGCCCGTCAAAATCCCGGCAGTAACAAAGTTGGTGCCGCAGTGTTCATGAACTGCCAGGTCGTGTTCGCCCCCGCGCATGCGCTTGAGAGCTTCTTCAACACTCTCCTGGACGGCCTCAACTGGAACGTCTCCTAAAATCCAGAAGCCGCGTACGTCGGAGTGACCTGCCATATTCACCTTCGGGAACCGCTTGGATAAAATATGCAGGGTGGCATGCTCCAGTCCGTGATTCCGCCGTATGCGAGAAATCCAGGGGGTGTCTATCATTGATTGAAAAATCTGCGAATCAAATATGCCCATCACTACCTCCAAGTTTTCATTGATTATAACTGTAATTCGTAACCTCTCAAAAAAGTGGCGTGGGGGTTTGCAGGTTTGCGAAGCGCATCTGCAAACCCCCACATTCTCCCAATTATTGCGATGAGACTGCTTATCTTGCGGAAGCCGTTGTCGCAGTTTTGGGTTCGGCAACCGGACGATGAGCTGTCGCCTGGATGAACCCAGCGTACATAAACACGACCCCCACGAACTCGCTCAAATACAGCCAGTCGGCCAGACCGGCTTTGATGAAAGAGCCAGCCATGGCAGGCATCAAAGCGCCTGCGGCGATGAGAATGTTGCCGACCATGCGGTTGGCAAGCACTTGCTTGCGCCAAAAAAGAAAGGCAGAATAGATCGCGCCGCCTACCAGGCCAATCGTACCGTAGATATTCAGGATGATAGTCAGTGCAATGATTGCACCACTACGAACCAGGATATCCTTGTATTGAGCTGATGCCGGCAGATCAAGGTTATAAGAAGTAGCCGATGTGACCGGCGCAGCCAGGATCAACCCGGCTGAGATTATCGAGACCAAAGACAAAATTACTGTCAATGTTTTGGCCACACCGCGTCTGCGCACCAACAAATGAACCGTCCCCTGTCCAAGCCAGGCAGCCGTGAGCATGGCGCCGCTCAGATACCACAGCTTGAGTACTAAGGGCTGAAAGGTAAACAGCATGACCGCTTCGGTCAGGGTGCCCATTCCATAAAGAATCAAGCCGATTCCCCACAGTAAGAGGTGAGCACCGCCGCGCCGGCGGTAGCGTTCAAATACGGCAATAGCGAAGATCAGTGTAACAATCGTTGAGAAGATCGGGACGTAATGCATGAATACCTCCGCGGAAAGTGATCAGCAAAAAGTGATCCGTGATCTGTAATCAGAATCCTGGCGTGAGTCCAAGGACAGAGAGGATCACCACGATGATAGTGCCTAACAGGCCCAGTGCCAGCAAAACGAGAAACGCCGGGATGACACACTCAGACCATTTCGAAGGAGAAAACCGAGAGCTGTTTCGCTTCACCGGTTCCCTCGCTGATAGGCATCGTAAGTTTCCAAAAGCGTAATTTGGATTTGATCCGTAAACGCGTTGATCTTGCGGAACATGTCGCTCCAGGCCTGGGGGGAGTTAACCGCGGCGGCCTCATAAACCGTCAGCATCGATTCCATGAGTACGTTACGGAAGAAGAGAAAAGCATGAGTGGCTTCCGAACAACTCAAACCATACCGCCAACCTCGAGAGGCATATTCATAACCTAAAGAGCGCGCTTCCGCTTCGGCGCTCTCGCCATTTGTCGCCAGCGATCCAGCCAGGCCTTGAAGCAACGCTCTACCACTGCGACGATACTGCTCGCGAGCATCATCATCCAATTTTTGATACCAACTCTCAGATTCAAGGCGTCCTTCACTGATCTGAATACGGGTCCGCTTCAGGGCATTCTGAACTACGAGATGGCTTTCACTAGGACCGTCCTCGCGCTGCGACTGCAGCCACAATTCAACTTCACTTCTGCGATAACGCCGATGCCCGCCTTTGGTGCGATGAACCGGCAAATGACCCTGATCGGACCAGTTGCGTACGGTGCTGGGATGCACTCCCAAAATCTTAGATACCTGGCTTAAACTTAGCCATTCACCGGTCATGATTTCTCCTATCCGACTTACAAATAGCCTTGCGAAGGTTGGTCTTCCAGTACCTTCGCCTTGAACGGAAACCTTCGCAAGGTTTTTCGTCCATTGTGGCGTACTATCGTTCATGTCAATTTGGTGCAAAACCTTGCGGTGGTAGGATTTTCGGGAACATTGCCATCATGCTTCGCTAGCCAGCGCGGCGCGCTCCAATAAGGAATGTTCCGCAACCTGCCGGCGAAAAGCCGAAACATCAATCCAGCGCAGTAATATTAAAGATAATAACAACATGCCTGCTTCAGTACCGAAGACGATTACGTAACCCAAAATCGGACTTTGAAAACTTTGCGTGACAATATCTCGCACCGCCCCTCCCAGCACGGAGCCGAGAAGCCGGGAGACGGCGTTAGACATCCCCCAGGCGCCAATGAACAGACCAACCTTTCCAACTGCGGTCATATCCAGCATTAATGAGAGATTTGAAACGGTGGAAAGGCCGGTACCTAAACCCAGCAGCACAATGCCAGAATAAAACACGGACTGTTTCAGCGTCAACCCACTTAATCCAATAACAAGGAAGCCGAGCAAGGCGACGCCGCCACCCCAGAAAGCAACCGTACGCTTGTGTACCCGGGTTTCTAATAACCCTGCGACTGAAAGGGAGAGGAGCACACAGAAACCCCATATTGAGGTGATCCGCGTCGTGGCTTTCACAGTCATATTAAAGGCTTCGCCACCAAACGGTTCAAGTAGAATATCCTGACCCAAAATGGCAGCCAATAAAATGCTCAGGTATACGAAGAATAAAGTTGCCTGGCGGTTATCCAGGATCGCCGAGATCATCTCTCCCCAGGAGTGGCGCGAATCATCAGATTCTTTGGCAACTTGAAAGCGGGCTTCGAGTCTTATCAAGCCAACCAACCCTAAAAATAGAGCCGCTAAACCAATCCACAAAAATGCGCGCAACATGGCATCGGGCGTGTACGGATCCAGCAGGCGGCTCAATGCGATCGCCGTAAAGATGATACTGGTGATCATCATGAACCACATCACGGCGATGGTCTTCCCACGTCCCTTCTCCCCCGAGACCTCGGAAGCCAGAGAGAGGTAAGAAACGGTAGCAAAATTGAAGCCCATCCCCCAGGCGCCGAAAGCCAGCAGCCCTAGCAAAAGCCCGAGAGCGAATTTATCCACCATCAAGAAAGCAGATTGAGGAGCGAGAACAACTCCGAAAACGCACAGCAATAGACCCAATATGATATAGGGTGTCCTGCGCCAGCCAAAGAGTGGGTGCCGATCGGCGAAGGAGCCAATCGCCACTTGAATCGGTGAGAACAGGTATGGCAGAGACGCCAAAATAGCAACAAGCGTAGCAGAAATCGCCAGTTCCTTAATCATGACACGGTTGAGCGTACTGTTGATAGGAACCAGGGTCATGGCTACCGCCACGTGGATCAGACCAAGTTGAAACCGCTTACGAAGCATTAGCTCCCCATAGTGAAATTCCGCAATCGAAAATCCGATCAGCGGCCCCTTTGCGGACGCCAGAGCCAAAGGGGCAAAA
The DNA here is from genome assembly GCA_036507795.1 of Anaerolineales bacterium. Lineage (GTDB taxonomy): Bacteria > Chloroflexota > Anaerolineae > Anaerolineales > UBA4823 > DASQQR01. The sequence continues at coordinate 5,648 of DATCIL010000058.1, forward strand.
TTCTACGTAAATCTATCAGAAATTACGAAAACTTGTCAATGTAAGTTTACGTAGATTTTCTATAGAGAACCGTGAATCATCTGGGAATTTACTAAATTTTAGTGCAAACTCGCTCACTTCTGCACCAGAAACTAAATCGCGCCCGATTTTTCCTCAACAGCCAAAAGAGCAAATTCCAGGGCTTGCCGGAGAGAACGAGATTCAAGCACTTGAATATCCTCAGGCCAGGGTTCGCTGCGCCGGTTGCGGCGCGGCACGATAGCGGCTTTGAAGCCCAATTTCGCGGCCTCACGCAGACGGGCAGGCATTTGGTTTACCATGCGGAGTTCACCCGAAAGCCCAATCTCACCAATCAATACAGTATCGGCGCGGACGGGGATGTCCCGAGTTGAGGAAGCAATCGCGGCAGCCACGGCCAGGTCCGCGGCAGGTTCGCTAACCTTGAGCCCCCCGACCACGTTAACGAAGACATCCTGTTCGGCAAGACGCAAGCCCACGCGGCGGGAAAGGACGGCGACCGTCAAGAGCAAGCGATTGAAGTCAACGCCGTTGGGGGTGCGTCGCGGGTTACCAAAGGAAGTATGGCTGGTCAAACCCTGGATTTCCACGAGAAGCGGGCGCGTACCTTCCATAGTGACCACGATTGAAGAACCGGGAGCATTGACCATTCGTTCTGCCAGGAAGGCCTCGGAGGGGTTGGTAATCTCCGCCATTCCGCGTTCGCTCATCTCGAAAACCCCTACCTCGGAAGTAGCTCCAAAGCGATTCTTGATGGAGCGTAACAGGCGATAGGATTGGAAGCGGTCTCCTTCCAGGTACAGTACAGTATCCACAATGTGTTCCAGGACGCGTGGACCGGCGATCGTGCCCTCTTTTGTAACATGACCAATTAAAAATACCGATATGCCGGAGGATTTTGCCAGCTCGCGTAACCGGGAAGCGCTTTCACGAACCTGCGATACTGAACCGGCCGAGGATTCCAATTCTGGTAAGGTGGTCGTCTGAATGGAATCTACAATCAGCAGGCGAGGTTTGACCGCTGCCACGTGCTCCAAAATGAGGTCCAGATTGGTCTCTGTGACAAGAAAGAGATTATCGGGAATATTATTCTCCGCGCCGCCGCGCAACAGGCGGACGGCCCGCATTTTAATCTGCCGCTCTGACTCCTCGCCAGACACATACAGCACCGGGTCCCGATGCGCCATTTCTAGAGCGGTCTGCAAAAGCAAAGTGCTCTTACCTATTCCTGGATCACCACCGATAAGGACGATAGATCCGGGAACGACCCCGCCGCCCAGAACGCGCGCAAATTCACCGATTGGAAGCAAGAGGCGTTCTTCAACATCTTCGCTAATGTCGGAAATGCGGCGTGGGGAGGAACGAGCTGACAAACCTCGGACCGCGCCTTTCGATGCGCCTGGCGGAGGCGCCACAACTTCTTCCACCATACTATTCCAAGAGCCGCACTGTGGGCATCGTCCTAACTCACGCGGTGACACACGCCCACACTGTTGGCAAACATATTGTGTGCGAGTTTTAGCCATAGAGGGTATTATAAATTAACATAATACAAAGAGAACGCAGAATCGAAATCTGCGTTCTCTGGTTTTTTATAGAAGTTCAGCCTTTATCCCGCTGCGATTGTTTCTTTCGCCTCAGCGGGTTCACCTTGGCTGCGACGCAGGATGATCTCTTCTTCCTCGACGTCAACGACGATGGTATCTCCATCTTCAAACTTACCAGCCAACATCTGGTCAGACAAAGCGTCCTCGACCTTCTGCTGAATAATCCGCTTGAGAGGCCGGGCTCCCATCTCGCGATCGTAGCCGAGATCAGCCAGCAACTCCAGAGCAGTGGGCGTCGCGGTGAGGATGATATCGTGTTCCTCGAGGCGAGATGCCACTTTCTGCAGTTCCAGTTCGACAATCTGCTTGATATCCTCCTTGCTCAGTGCGCGGAAGACAATCACAGAATCGACCCGGTTGATAAACTCGGGGCGGAAAACTCGCTTCAGTGAGTCCATCAGTTTCTTGCGCATCTCCTGGTAAGCCAGGCGCTCTTCCAGGTCCTCGTCGCGCTGTAGTTCAAAGCCAAGAGAAGTCTGGCGCTTGATCATATCGGCGCCCACGTTGGATGTCATCACGATCAGAGCGTTGCGGAAGTCAACCTTGTGGCCGCGTGCATCCGAGAGATGACCTTCTTCCATGATCTGAAGCAGCATATTATGAGCTTCGGGATGCGCTTTTTCAACCTCATCGAAGACGATGATGGAGTACGGCCGGCGGCGAATCGCCTCGGTAAGCTGCCCGGCTTCTTCGTAGCCAACATATCCCGGCGGGGCGCCAACCAGGCGGCTGACGTTGTGACGTTCCATGAACTCAGACATATCCAGCTGGATCAGGGCGTCCTCGCTACCGAACATGAAGCGGGCTAGAGCCTTCGTCAGCTCGGTTTTGCCTACACCGGTTGGTCCAAGGAAGATGAAGGAACCAATCGGGCGGCGTGGATCTTTCAAACCTGCTCGAGCGCGGCGAACTGCCTTGGAGATGGCCACGATCGCCTCGTCCTGACCGATGATATGCTTTCCAAGTTCTTCTTCCATCTGGAGCAACCGCTCAGACTCTTCTTGGGCGATTTGCATGAGGGGTACACCCGTCCACATCGAAACCACCTCGGCGATATCCTCTGCGGTGACCACGGGACTGCTGCTGCGATCCCATCCGGTGCGAAGCCGGTCCAGCTGGCGCTCCAAATTCTCCTGCCGCTCCAGGAATTCCTGGGCGTCTTCATAGCGCCCATCTTCCAAAGCGAGGTTGTGATTCTGGCGCAGTTCCTTGAGCTGGGACATCAGGTCTTTAGCCGTCTTCGCCGCAGGGCTCTTATACATGCGCACGCGAGAAGAGGATTCGTCGATCAGATCGATGGCTTTATCAGGCAAGAAGCGCTCGGTAACGTAGCGCGCCGACAAATGTACGGCTGCGTCAAGAGCATCATCGGAGATTGTCAGGCGATGGTGCTCCTCATAAGCCATGCGGATGCCGCGCAAGATGTCGATCGTTTCGTCGATAGAAGGCTCTTCCACAACTACGGGCTGGAAGCGGCGCTCCAATGCGGCATCGCTTTCGATATGCTTGCGGTACTCATCCATTGTAGTTGCGCCAATTACCTGGAGCTCACCCCGAGAAAGAGCGGGCTTGAGGATATTGGCTGCATCTACTGAAGAACCGGCAGCGCCCGCCCCAACCAGCATATGCACTTCATCGATGAAGAGAATTGCACCTGAGGCCTTCAACTCATCGATAACTCGCTTGAGACGTTCTTCAAACTGGCCGCGGTACATCGTACCGGCTACCAGTGAACCAACGTCTAACTGTAAAACGCGCTTCTCCAGGAGCGGTGCAGGAACATCTCCTTCGATAATCCGTTGCGCCAATCCTTCAACAATCGCTGTCTTACCAACACCGGGCTCACCAATCAAAGCTGGATTGTTTTTTGTGCGGCGAGCTAAGATTTGAATAACCCGTTCAATTTCCATCTGACGCCCAATGACCGGATCCAACTTTTCTTCTTCGGCTAAACCAGTTAAATCCACGGCTAATTGATCAACCATTGGGGTCTTTGGCCGCTGTTTTTCCTGTTTGGTAGGCTTCCGTTCCATCGAACTCCTACGAGAGGCGCTGCTCTCCTGAAGAACGCGCCTGGTCTGCCGCCGGATTTGATCCGGCGTAACACCTAACTTGCTCAAAACATCGAGGGCGACTCCCTCGCCATGACGAACCAAGCCCAGAAGGATGTGTTCTGTGCCAATGTAATGATGGCCCATTCGGCGGGCTTCCTCGACGGCGTGCTCAAGAACTTGCTGGGTGCCCGGCGAGAGCTCTAACTTCCCTCCCCGGTAGGTACCGGTTCCGGTCAACCGTTCGACGATTTCCTGGACTCTTCCGGCTTCCAAACCCAATTCACGCAAAACACGACCAGCGACACCACCCTCCTCACGGATCAGACCCATGAGCAGGTGCTCAGTTCCTATGTAGTTGTGACGCATGCGCTCAGCTTCTTGATGTGCGAGACTGAGCACCCTACGCGCTCTTTGTGTAAATCGTTCCATACTAGACAAAGTTGAACCTCCTGGGGTCTTACTCCGATTGCCTACTTTCGGTAAGAGCAAGGAGAGGCGAATTTATGATTCCGAGTTTTTTTGTCCAATTGGATTCTACCAGAGTTTTATTTGGCTCGCACGCAATTTCAACTTAAAGCAATGCAAGTTAATAAAATTCTTAGATTGCCTCCACTTAAACAAACTCAAGCAGCTTCTCAATCAGAAGGGCTGCGTGTCTGTTAAAAAGAAAAGCGCACCCGTAATCAGGTGCACTTAATGCACAGGATTACTGGTTTTTAGCAGATGCGCCTTGGCCCTCGGCCTCTTTTACCGGCTCATCCTGCTCTTGATCGGACCCGGTTTCGTCTGGCAGTCCGGTGTCCTGGGCATCAACCGTGGGATCCTCCATGGCCTCTCCCTCACCGGATTCACCCTCAGGTTTGGCTGCCGTCTCGATTTCCTCATCTGGAAAATCCATGTCATCGCCGGCAGTCTCAGATGCCTCAACCTCTGCCTCAACTACATCGGGCTCGGTTTCTTTCTCTTCTTCGTGAGTTTCCTCAATTACCTCGGCCAAGGTGGTCTTCCAGTCAAAGTCCGTATATCTGGGCGAATCTACCTTACGCAGGCTCAAGCCGATCCGATGACGTTCCGGTTCAATTTTAATTACGCGCAAGGTAACAACATCACCCTCGCGAACCACCTCTTTGGGATGAGCTACTCGCTGGTCACTGAGTTCAGAAATGTGAATCAAGCCTTCCAAATCCTCATCGAGGCGGGCAAAGGCTCCGAACTTGGTGAGATGGGTGATGGTCCCTTCAACCAGCTGGCCTTCCTTCAAATCATCAACCTTCTCAAGCCAGGGATCGGCCTGCAGCTGGCGAATAGAAAGGCCGATGCGCTTACGCTCGTAGTCGACGTTGATGACTTTGACCTTTACCTCCTGGCCAACCTTGAGCACTTCCTTTGGATGTTCTACATGCTCCCATGAAATTTCAGACAGATGCACCAACCCGTCGGCGCCTTCAATGTTTACGAAGGCGCCAAATTCAGCCAGACTGGTAACCCGGCCTGTGCGAACATCCCCTTCCTCCAATTCATCCAGAAGACGCTCTTTGAGGCTTTCACGCGTTTCCTGTAAGGCCGCCCGCTCTGAGAGGATTAGCCGGCGGCGCTCTCGATCCACCTCAATTACACGAGCGGTGATTGGCTCACCAACCATTTCTCCCCAGCGCTGTTCAGGGGTGCCGCCAGCAGCATCTAACCGGCGCACGACGCTGACCTGTGAGCCAGGCACGAAGCCTCGCAAACGCCCTAAGGGCACGAGCAGACCACCTTTGTTAAAGCCGATGATTTTGCTGTCAAAAGTGCCGTCTGATGCGAGCAGATCTTCAGCTCGCATCCAATCCCGTTCTTCGAGAGCCCGAAGATAGGAGAGCTGCACGACACCGTTTGGATCTTCCGGATTAACCACATAAACGAGGATCTCATTCCCTACAACGAACTCGGCCCGCTCTTCCTCTTCTAACTGGTCGAGTTCTCGAGCTGGGATGACACCCTCTGACTTTGTCCCGATGCTTACCAAAACTTCATTTTCTCCGACGCTGGCTATCGCCCCCGTGCGCACCTCCCCCTGCTTTGGAAAGTCAAGGCCCAGCCCTTCTTCTTTCAGGAGCGTTTCCATTGAACTTTGCTTCTCAACGCTCTGTTCTTGAGGCTGGCTTGTAATTGGTGGTTTGTTGTCCGGCACTGCCTCCTGCCCATTAAGGGCGTTCTTCTGGTCCATACGCTTAATTACTCCGGATTATGTTGAGATAGGTGTACATTATAAAGGCTAAGAGACAAGTTGGCAACCTTTATGATAATATTGTGTCTCGGTTATAATCAGAGCAACGAGGATATAAATGCCACCGATTTACCCATTTACGGCCATTGTTGGCCAAAATCGAATGAGGCGGGCCTTGATTCTTAATGCCGTTTTTCCGCGGATCGGGGGCGTGTTGATTCGAGGCGAGCGTGGCACCGCCAAATCGACTGCGGCGCGCGCGCTGGCTGCCTTGTTGCCTCAGGTTCAAGCCGTAAAGGATTGTCGCTTTGGTTGTGATCCAACCAGCCCGACGACCTGGTGCACCGAGTGCCGGGAACGGGCCGCCCAAAATGGCCCTTTACCGGTTGAATTAAGAGCCACCCCCTTCATCAACCTCCCCGTCTCGGCCACCGAAGACCGGGTAGTGGGAACCCTGGACATTGAAAGAGCCATCCAGAAAGGTGAACGCCACTTCGAACCCGGGGTATTGGCTTCCGCCAACCGCGGTCTGCTTTACATAGATGAGGTAAACCTTTTAGACGATCATGTTGTGGATCTGCTGCTCGACTCGGCCGCTATGGGCATGAACATCGTCGAACGCGAGGGAATTTCTTTTTCTCATCCAGCCCGTTTCATATTAGTTGGAACGATGAACCCCGAAGAAGGCGACTTACGCCCCCAGCTGCTTGACCGGTTCGCCTTATCGGTTGAGATTCGCGGGATCCGCGAGGCGCGTGATCGGGTGCTGATTATGGAACGCAACCTGGCTTTCGAAGGCGATCCGGATGGTTTTCGCCAACAATGGTTGCCCAGGGAAATTGATCTCTCCCAGCAAATTGATAGGGCCAGAGATCTGGTAGATACAGTCACGTTTACCAAGCGAGATTTGCTGGCGATCGCCGCGCTAACTGCCTCGCTCAACGTCGACGGACATCGCGCCGATTTGGTGATACTAAAGGCCGCGCGGGCCCATGCTGCTTTCGAGGGTCGCACTTCGATTACGGAAAGAGATATTATCTTAGCCGCAGAATTAGCTCTGCCCCATCGCATTCGCCGGGGGCCGTTCCAGCAAGCCGAAATCACCATGGACGAACTGCAAGAACGCATCGAACAACTGGAAGGTTCGGCAGCTACCACCGGGGAACCCGAGCCTATTACGAACGAAAAAGAAGCCAGCGAAAAAAAAAAGGATTGAGCCAAGACAGCGAGGTAGAGGACTCTAGCGAGGCGCCCTTAGAAGCGGCGCCGCAAAACGTCTTCGATACAGGCAGCGCTAACTGGTGGGAAGGGGGAGAAAAAGTCAAGATCGGGCAAGATTTTGCCCCTCGCAAGATAACCAGTCCTTTGGACAGATTGACCCGAAAGAAAGCGGGCAGGCGTTCGCGGACCAGAACAGAACGCAAACGGGGACGCTATATTCAAGCCCGGCCGGCGCAAGGCAAATCCTTTGACCTGGCTCTCGACGCCACCCTGCGCGCAGCAGCCCCATTTCAAAAACAGCGAGAGGAGCTGCGCAAGCGCGTGGCATTTGCAATCCGCCCATCGGATTACCAGCGCAAAGTCCGCGTCAAACATACTGCCAACTTAGTGCTTTTCGTCGTAGACGCATCCTGGTCAATGGCTGTGGCCGAACGCATGGCGGCGACCAAGGGGGCAATTTTGTCCCTGTTGACAGATGCATACCAGCGGCGTGACCGGACCGGATTGATTGTTTTCCAGAAGGATCGCGCCACGATGGTGCTGCCCCCGACAAACTCGGTCCAGTTGGCCAGGCAGGCCCTGGCAGATATCCCGGTTGGCGGCAAGACGCCGCTCTCGGCGGGTCTGTACCTGGCCTATCAAGTCATCCGCAGAGAGAAGAACCTGCATCCAGAAGTTCTGCCGCTGATAATCTTGCTCACAGATGGCGCCGGGAACGTCTCGATGAGCGGGATGCCGCCCCAAGAGGAAGCCCACCGCATTGCTAAACAAATTGCGGATGATGAAATTCGCTGTGTGGTGATCAACATGGAGCACGCCGCATTCGACCAGGGGTTGGCTCAAGAACTTTCTGAGAATCTGCAGGCGCCTTGTTATACATTGACCGAATTAAAAGCCGAAAACCTTTATCGAGCGGTCAGGGAAGAGATGGAGGCGTGATACGTAAAACGTAAAGCGTGAAAAAAGAAATGTAATGATGTGTTCATTTTAAACTATCGTTATCATTATCGTTAAATTTTTAGCGGTGAAGAAACATGGCTAAATTATCCTCCCGGCTTGATTATTTAACTGAATCCGTAATTCGCGAAATGACTCGAGTGGCCAACCAGTACGGCGCGATCAACCTGTCGCAAGGTTACCCGGATTTCGATCCCCCCGATGAATTGGTGACAGCCGCGGAACGGGCCCTGCACAATGGATACAACCAGTACGCCATTACCTGGGGTTCGCCGCGCTTTCGCCAGGCGCTGGCCACGAAGCAGACCCGCTTCATGCAGATAGAAATCAACCCTGACGAGCACATCACCGTAACCTGCGGCAGCACCGAAGCCATGATGGCGGCGATGATGACCGTGTGCGACCCGGGGGACAAAGTCATTATCTTCTCACCCTTCTATGAGAACTATGGGGCGGACACAATCCTTTCCCAGGCGGACCCGATTTTCGTTCCACTGCATCCGCCCGATTACAGATTTGATCCGGAAGATCTGCGCTGCGCCTTTCAGCAAGGCGCCAAGGCACTGGTGCTGTGCAATCCATCAAATCCAACCGGGAAGGTCTTCACCCGGGCAGAACTCGAAACCATCGCCGAACTGGCCCAGGCGTATGACGCCTTCGTCATCACCGATGAGGTCTACGAACACATCGTTTACGAACCGCACCAACATACCTATATCGCTGCGCTGCCGGGGATGTTCGAGCGCACCCTGTCCTGCAGCTCACTGTCAAAAACCTACGCGATTACTGGCTGGCGCCTGGGATATGTAATTGCATCGCCGCAAATCAGCAATGGCATCCGCAAGGTGCACGATTTCCTGACCGTTGGAGCGCCGGCGCCGTTGCAAGAGGCCGCCGTCACGGCCTTAGAATTTCCCGACGCTTATTACGAACAGATGGTAAAGGAGTACGAGCAACGCAGGAATCTGTTCCTGAGTTTCCTGGATAGGACCGGATTGGATTACTCTGAACCAGAGGGCGCTTACTATGTTCTGGTGGACATCTCTCCTTCCGGCTTCTCCGACGATACCGAGTTTTGCTACTGGCTGGCAAAAGAAGTGGGCGTTGCCGCCGTGCCCGGTTCGAGCTTCTTTAAGGAACCAGTCAAACACCTGATCCGGTTTAATTTTGCAAAACGAGATGAAACCTTGATCCGGGCGGGCGAGAGGCTTTTGAAATTGAGAAGTTATCTTTGATCCGTAAGCAGTAATCGG
>DATCIL010000059.1:0-4401 GCA_036507795.1 Anaerolineales bacterium
AGAGACGCCTTCGATTATGCTCAGCTCAGCCGACAGGTCTACCAGGGGGAAGGCCTTTCTACATTACAGGTTTTCCCAAGGCATATCCCTTATTTTCATGAAAGAGGCGGCCTAGATTCAAGCCACTGGCCCAATCTATATCGCAACCCGTTAGTTGCAATTACCGGTGCAGCTTTCCAATGGTTCTTCGAAAGCACGATGGTAGCTATGGTGATTCAATCCGGGTTCTGGCACCTTGCCAGTGTAGCGCTTCTCTTCTGGTTAGCTAAAGGGATTACAAACCTGGAAACTGCTGTGCTGAGCACCCTTTTCTTCGCCAGTGATCCGGTTGTCCTGCTTTACAGCTACGGCGGCATGACCGAATCTCTGGCAACTTTCCTGCTCGTGCTGTTCTTTATCATAATTATTTCAGACAGGTTGAAAGCCTGGAAATGGCCCCTGTTGGGTGCAATAAGCATTTTAGCTTACCTCACCCGCACCCAATTAATCCTGCTGGTCCCATTGGCGCTCAGCTTTGCCTGGAGCAAAGCGCCGGCAGGAAAGCGGATATCCGCCATTCTACTGATCCTGGCTGGCCTGTCTCTACCTCTCGTTCCATGGTCGATAAGGAATCTGCAAGTGGCCGGCGACCCATTATTCTCTTTTACGACAACGCGCAATCTGGTGCTAGATTCTGTTTCCGGTCATAGCGACCTGGAGATGCAGCTTTATGCACCGGCCGACTTGTTTACCGTGGCGGACCGTTATGGCAGCGCTATACTTACCAAATTCTTCCATAATGTGTCCGCAAATATCTTTTCGCCGCCATATTGGGCCAACTCTTTCCGCCGGATGCTCATTTTTCTGCCATTTTTCGCTTTGACAAGCTTGCTTCGCCTTGCCAGGACTTCTGGCGAAAAATATCGCTTCCTTGTATGGACCACACTGGCGCTAATCCTGGCGACTTTTCTGCTGATCAGCCTGACCGTGTACAGCGTGCGCTCCTATGTCATGTTCCGCCCTTTGATAGTGATCATGGGCATCAACGAATTGATTATGCTTCTCCGGAGTACCTTCGCATTCAGGTCCATCCAGGTCGGTGTAAGCACGCTGTTGGTCCTGCTGGCCGGATACTTGCTGGTTTCCGCAACTATCGATCATAAAGACATCCCTGCGCCGCTCAGCCAATTTGACCAAAAAACCTACGATATCGTGAACCGCAGAACACAAGAGGGTTCTTTGATCGCTTCCGATATTTCTGAACAGGTCAGCTTATTTACCGGCCGGCGGACACTGCGCCTGCCCGCGGAACCTGCTGAGTTGCTAGAGATTGATACGGAATATATCCAGGTCGATTACGTGCTGCTCAGCAGAGACTTGATGATCGGAAGCTACGCCGAGGACAATGAGCCCGGTTACCACGAAACTTACCAGGATTACGAAGAATTCTCCACAAAGCCAGAATTTCTTGACGTCTATTTCCTGGATGAACGCCTGCCAAACGGTTCATTGCTCTTTCGCAGGAAACAGTAGCAGAATTCTCAGTAATTCCAAATAGCGGAATCGAGCGACCAGGCTCAGGGACGTATTTCGCCCTCGATCTCCAGGTGTAGCTCCTCATCAGGAGGAGTCTGGCCATAATCCGTGAGGTCTTCCAATGTGATGCGGATATGCAGAGGTTGGCCGGTGGGAAGGCTCTCGAGATGGGCGGTGATGGCCTCATCGGCCTGGATGCCGAAGTTTTTAAGTAGCTTGCGAATGTCGTTACGGGTGGTGTCATTCATCAGGTTCCTCCTAATGCAAATCGTTTTTCCGGGCTGAAAGGGATTGAACCGCGAAGACGCGGCGGATGCGGCAGACCAATTAACAAAAAATGCGACCGGGAAGGCTTCGGTCGCATTTAAGGAATTTAGGTGTCTTTTGATATGAGGCGATTTTGTTAGTGGTTCTGGCCGCGGACTTCACCGCCTGGGAAGGCAATCGTATGGACGTTTGTATAAGTATTCCCCGCTCTCATCTCAGCGATCAAACTATCCAGAGATGCTCCTCCTAATGGACCGGTAAGGTTAGCAGCTGTTATGGTTCCTTCTGCGAGTACACCGTCAAATCGGCCCGGAATTAATTGTGCTGGAGGCGCGCTCGGATACAAAAATGCCACAACCGGACCATTTGCTCCAGCCGGTCCCACGTGAATGTGGGCCTGGAGGATATTATCAATGTTCGCTGCTATGAGTTTGTAATGAAGCGCGGTCCCATCATCGCTGAGTTTGAAAATCGCTTGCCCTTGGGCCAGGGTATCTACTGGCGGAACCTCGTTATCACCACTTAAATGAGCACGAAAGTTGCGCTGATCCGATTGAGCGGCGGCGACACCGGCGGTAGCCAGCAGTGCAATCACCATGAGAATTAGAAAGAAACGTAGTTTTTTCATTTTTTCCTCCGTCAGTTCTTCTTGACTAACCGATTCTTAGTATTACGGCAAATTGAATGGTTGTATCCTTATGATCACCTCCTCCGTGGACCAAACCCATATTCTGCTTATTCATAAATACGTAACCAGGTTGGATTTGGATTTATCGGCTCCACTTTTATATTGAGAACCTATAGTAGAATGGTGGAATGAAAAATTTCGGCAGAATTCTCCTGATCGTTGCAATCTTTGCCCTGGTCTCGCTGGCCTGCCAGGCGATCCTGGGACCCATCCAATCCCCGACGCCCACAGCGCAGGCCCCGCAAACGCCTACACGCGCACCGCTTTCCACGGAAATCCCAACCGCAATCCCTCCGGCGCCAGTTCAGCCGGGAACGACAAACCCGGATGAACCGGTCTTCATATCTGGGGAGATTCCCTATACTTCGCCATTCTTCTTGAACTCAATCTCAGAACCTTTCGTCCTGTTAGAAGACCAGGCGGGCTTCGTCAACCGTGATCTGGAGTTTGAATTTCCATTGGAAGGCCAAACGATCGGTGCGGTGGCGCTCCAGGAGGATAATTCCCTTACCTATTCCCTGGCCCTGCCAGCCATCCCGCAGGGCACGTTTGTGGATGTAGATAACGATGGCGAGGAGGACAGGGGCGTGCAGGTTTTCGCCATCGCCTACTGGTCGAACACGTGGGGAGACCCCTTCCTGGAGGAACGCGATGGAACCGGCTGGTCGACGGCCTACGCATCGACGATCACCGACCCGGAACGAGATGATGAGATCAGCGGCGGAATTCTCCTGGTATGGGCGCCCGACGATCAGCAGGCCTTCCCAAGCGGCTTTGGCGAAGATAACCAGCTCTTCACAGAAGATGACCCAACCGAACCCATCCCCGCCGGATACAACCTGGTCGATCTTGATCAAGAGCCTTTCAGGTTTTATAAGCAAGCCCATGCCGAAATTGAACTGAACGAGGGCGAAGTTGCGGTCAACGATTACTCAGAAATGAGCTTCCAGGAGGCGTTTGAAGCGCTGTTTGATAAGGTCTCGCGAGAATACCCTTTTACCCGCGAAAAAGATATCGACTGGCCGGTGCTCTACGAAGAATTTTCCCCGCAGATTGCAACAGCCAGGAATCCGAAGGACTTCTACCGGATTATGCGAGATTTTTCACAGGCAATTCCCGATGCGCACATAGGGCTTTCCTTCAATGCAGAGGTTTTTTTTGAAGAGCAGGGTGGCAGCTTTGGATTAGTGTTGAAGGAATTGAGCGATAGCCGTGTCATCGCCATCCAAATCCTGCCGGATACTCCGGCGGAGCAGGCCGGAATCGAAGTTCGGGCAGAAATCATCACCTGGGATGGCGAGCCGGTCAGCGATGCCGTGGATAACGTCGAACCTTATCTCGGTCCCTATTCGACAGGGCACCACAAACGGCTACAACAAACCGTATTTTTAACGAGAGTGCCTCCAGAAACAGAGATTACCCTCACCTACAAAAATCCTGATGAAACCCGGGAGGAAGAGGTAACCCTGGAGGCAATCATCGAATATGATTCCATGTTCGCCGCCCTCGCAGATTTCAACTTTGACGAGATGATGCTGCCCGTGGAGGGCGAGGTGCTGGACGAATCAGGACTGGGATACATCCAGGTGACGACATTTTCAGACGACTACAGGATCATCGCCTATTTGTGGGACCGCTTTATGCATGGTCTCGTCAATAACGAAGTTCCAGGATTGATCATCGACCTGAGAGTCAACTCGGGCGGCAGCGCCGGGTTGGCGCGCGATTTCGCCGGATACTTTTTTGATGAAGAACTTGTCCTTTCAAGAGACGCCTACTTCAACGACCTGACCGAGAAATTTGAATACCGAGATTTACCAACCCGGATTAAACCGGCCCCGTTTCAGTATGAGGGACCGATCGCGGTCCTGGTAGGTCCTGACTGCATCAGCGCATGCGAAGGTTTTGCCTACGCATTGACTCAGGGTGGA
>DATCIL010000060.1:0-2714 GCA_036507795.1 Anaerolineales bacterium
AGATGAAGCCTTGGGCGAGCGGTATCTACCTGATGCCTGCGTTTAACCGATTCGACCTGGCGGCGGAAATTGTCGAGGGTGTAAAATAGATTTGAATTGGGACGCGGATGGAGGCGGATACGTCTTGGTAATAAACGACAAAAATGTACCATTGCACTTTGAAAACCGAATAACACTTCTTGAGCGGCGAGCTGGGCGACGAGACAAAAACAGATAAGGCACGACTGACCTCTTGAAATAAGCTGACGTTGGGGATCAGCGGAAGGTCGAATTCAGGAGGACAGCATGGCCAAAAGCGAGGTAGTGACGGTGCGATTAGAACGTCAGCCGAACCGGCGAGCCATCGAGCGCCTACGGGAAGCCTATGGGCGCTTGCAGCAGGCGGGGAGGCGGGTAGAAGCGGCAGGCCAGCCACAAACCGTTCAGGAGGGATGTCATGAACCAGGTAGCTGCAGTCTATGCTCGTGTATCGACGCTCCAGCAGGAGCAAGAAGCCACGATTGAGAGCCAGGTGGCGGCGATTGAGGGCTATGCCCAGGCGCAAGGATATCGGCTCTTACCCGAGTATTACTTTCTGGATCAGGCAGTCAGTGGCGCTCAACTGATCCGACCCGCTTTGGAACGCCTGCGGGACCAAGCGGCGGAAGGGATCTTCGAGGTGGTGTTGTGCTTGAGCCCAGACCGGCTGGCTCGGCAGTACGCCCATCAATGGGTGTTGTTGGACGAGTTGCAGCGGGCTGGGGTAAAAGTAGTGTTCATCAACCAACCGCCAGTGGAAGACAACCCGCAAGGCCAACTGCTGCTGGGTATCCAAGGGCTGTTTGCGGAGTACGAGCGGGCCATGATCACCGAGCGCTTACGCCGGGGCAAGCTGTACCGAGTGCGCCAAGGCCAGTTGGTCAACCCGGTGCCCCCCTACGGCTACCGTTACATTCCCGTTAGCGAAGCGGACGGCGGTCGCTGGGAAGCCCAGCCGGTGGAAAAAGAGGTTGTGCGCCAGATTTATCTATGGTACACTCAAGAAAACTCGACCATTTGTTCTATCGTGGAGCGCCTCAACCAACTCGGACGGAAGGCTCCGCCACGTGGCAAGCATTGGACCTACAGCACGGTGCAAGCCATTTTGAAGCAAACGGCTTACACCGGTCAGGCCTATTACAACCGCACGCGGACCTGCTATGAAGCGGTAGGCCGACCGAGGCGGCATGGTCGTGGCTTGAAGCAGGATCCGACCCACGAACTGCGCCCTCGAGAGGAATGGATTCCAGTGACGGTTCCAGCCCTGCTTTCGGAAGACGTGTGGCAACTGGCCCAGGAGCGCTTGAGCATGCGCCAGAAGTTCGCTTCCCGCAACAACACCCGGCATTTCTACCTGCTGCGCAGCCTGCTGGTATGCGACATTTGTGGTCGCACGCTGGTGGGGAGAAGCTCGGGTGAGTATGTGGCCTATTATTGCTCCAGTCGGGGCCAGAACCGTTCCCCAGATGTGGTTCCCCATAGCCGCTCCATTTCTGCCAAGATCATTGAACCCCTCATCTGGCAAGCGGTCACCGACTTGCTGCACCATCCCACCTTGTTGGCCGATGCCTGGGAGAGCCAGACCCAACCCCCACACACAGCCCCCGATGAAGCCAACCGCCTGCAATCCCGGCTGAAAGTCCTCGAGCGCCAATGGGCCCGGTTACTGGACTTGTACCAGGAAGAAAAGATCGAAAAAGAGGAGCTGTCCCAGCGCAAGGAGCGTCTGGATCAGGAACGCCAGACCATCGCACTCCGGTTGCAACAGTTGTCCCGCTTGGCTCGTCAAGAGCAGGCCAAGCAGCAAATGCTGGAAGACTTCGCCACGTTTTGCCAGCAGGTCGAGACCAGTCTATCCAATCCGACGCCAGAACTCCAACAGGAAGTTATTCGGTTGTTAATTGATCACGTTGTGGTCGGAAAAGATGAGATCGTGATCAAGCACATCGTTCCGACAGACGATGATTGTCGATTATTACCAGGACGTAGACGAGCGCCGATGGACGCCGATAAGACCTGATCGACCAATAAAAAACCACACCTTGCGATGTGGTTTTCTCTTTTTACGGGGAGCGAGACGAGGGCACTCTCACTCGGTTACTTGCAGTACGATCTTTCCACGGGTGTGCTGGCTCGCACTTAAGGTATGGGCCTGCCCGACCTCAGTCAAGGGAAGAACAGTCGAAACGACCGGCCTGACCTTTCCCGAATCGATCAGAGCAGCAATCCCGGCCAATACGCCTTCATCAGCATCCGCAGTAGCTAAGGTTTGACTCACCCCATAAGCAGCCGCTGTCTCTGCGGGAGGCATTTCGACTACGGAGACAAGAATGCCCCCTGGCTTCAGTGCCTTCCAGGAGCGCTGTAAAACTTCTCCACCGATGGTATCCAGCACAACATTGACATCGTGCACCACCTCTTCAAAACGGGTTGCTGTGTAGTCGATGGCTTGATCCACACCCAGCTGGCGCAGAAAGTCCAGGTTATGCTCGCTGGAGGTTCCAATCACGTGCGCGCCATGCAACTTCGCGAACTGCACGGCAAAGTGGCCCACGCCCCCGGCGGCGCCATGGATGAGCACGGTCTGTCCAGCGCTGAGGCTGGCGTACTTAAAAAGCGACTGCCATGCGGCAAGGGCAGCATGGGGAACAGCCGCGGCGTGAATGAAGTCAAGCGTGACCGGTTTGGGCTCAACA
>DATCIL010000061.1:0-8906 GCA_036507795.1 Anaerolineales bacterium
TCTTTCAATACAAAGTTAAATTGGGCAGGATCACCGGGAGGAAGGACCCAGCCGCGATCATGGCGTCCCAGCTCGGCGTAATAATCAAAGGTCTCCTCAGCCCACCAGACCTCTTCTTCATTTTCCGGAACTGGCTTGCCCTCCTCCTCGGTTAGTAACCGAACGATTTCATCATGATGAGCGCGAATTTTGTCAGCAACCTGGTGTAACGCGGCGGCGCGCTCCGGAGCGGGTGTGCGATGCCACTGCTGAAAGGCAGCCATGGCCGAGGCGACAGCGGCATCGGCATCTTCGCGGGTTCCACGGGGGGCTTCGCCAAAGATTTCTTCGGTAGCAGGATTTAGGACCGGGATTTCTTCGCGGGTATTTCCTGAAGTAAACTTCCCGTTGATGAACATGCAAATCTTCCCTTCCAATTAATTTGAAACGGACCGCTTATCGTGGGGCGCGTTGTTCGCGCGCCGCACGATAAGCCGTAAGTCTAAGGAGCCGGGGCTGATTTAACCTCGTCAAAGAGCCGCTGGTATTCAGACTCCATCTCTTTGCCACGCCCTGCATCTCCAAGCCGAAACTCACATTTTCGGATACTGTCATGCGGGGGAAAAGCGCATAGGGATACATCGTTTACGGCGGTTACAGCGCCAAACTTCTTAGCAACCGCCTTCAACTCTACTGCAAATTCCTCTGGCATATTCCCTCTCTGTCGATCATTTCTCATTGTCGGAGCGATTTAGCATTGGAACCGCGCCGTATGCCATCTTGTAGGTCCGGAGCGTGATAAAGGTCTGCGTCCGGATTATTCCGGGAACTCGGAGGAGCTTTTCATTCAAAAATGTAGCCAGATGACCGCGATCGCGGCAGAGCACTTCGACAAAAAGATCGAATTCACCGGAAACCATGATCAGGTAACTGACCTCGTGGAAAGTTGCGACGCTTGTGGCTACTCTTTCTAATAGCGGGGGCTGGACGGAAACACCGATCATCGCCGGAGCTTCGTAGCCCAACCGGTTAGGGTCGATCATGCCAACAACCTGGATAATTTGATCTTCGGTCAGGCGCGCCACACGGTTCCGGACGGTCCCTTCCGAGACGCCCAGGGCCCTGGCGATATCTGTAAACGCCATGCGCCCATCTTTTTGCAAATACGCAATTATTTCTAGATCGGTTTTATCCATTCGGACAGTACGATATTCGGAGTTTCTCCCCATTATATTATGAATTTCGTAAATTGCAAAGCTCATTATGATTTTTTCGCAACAGCAAGAGTGATGGTCTTTGCCGCTCAAAGCAATCTCCTCGGCCGCAATCGGGATTGCTTCGCCTTCGGCTCGCAATGACAGTTTCCCAGGGGAAGAAGAGCACTGGCGCTGTGGAGTTACTCGCAATGACAGACCGCTCTGGAGTGTCACTGCGAGGAGCGTTCTTTGCGACGAAGCAGTCTCCGTTGAGGCCAAAGTATGAGATTGCGGCAGCGGCGGCATAAGGGCTGCTAAGAAGCAGCTATGCAGCTCGGAACGCTGCTGTGCAGGCTTGCAATGACAGCTCACACCAACATTATGAATGCCTTGTAAGTGGCCGATCGTTCGTTGACAACGAATTGGACCTGGATTAAACTGATTCACGCCGCCTAGCGCAATTCGTCCTGGTGCCAAACTCGCTACGGTCTAATTCATCCAAAAGGAAAGGTTTCTCAATGTCCCTACCTTCGCTGCTTTTTGGGTTTTTGATTTCCACCCTGTACGGCGCGGTTTTTCATCTATGGCGGGGAGGTGGTGCTGGCCGTCTCTCCCTGTACTTGATTTCAGCCTGGATTGGTTTTTGGGCTGGTCACTTGCTGGCAGACCGTACCGGATGGACCTTCGCCAGCATTGGACCTTTGCACCTGGGGATGGCAACCCTCTTGAGTGTCATCTTCTTATTCACCGGTCACTGGCTCAGTCTGGTCGATCCATCTCCAAAAAAATAAATGGTAAGATAATAAAATGATCTGTTGCAATGCCATCACAGATTTCTTCAAAAAGCATTTAAGGCCCGAAGCGTGAGCAGTCGATCGACGCTGGTTCAAGACGGCGATCTGGTCCAGCTGGTCGGACAAGACCACAAAAATTTTATCTTTCGGCTATATAAGGGCGAACAATTACAGACCCACCGCGGAACCCTGAATCACGATGATTTAATCGGCCTGTCCTGGGGGAGCCGGGTATACAGCCACATGGGCAAGCCTTTTTACCTGCTTCAGCCTTCGATCCACGATCTGCTCCTGGACACCCGCCGCAACACCCAGATCATGTATCCCAAGGATATTGGATTTATCCTGCTCAACCTGGATATCGGTCCCGGGAAGCACGTGGTCGAGGCCGGGACAGGATCTGGCGCTTTTACAACCGCTTTGGCATATGCAGTTGGTTCCGAGGGACATGTTGCCTCTTACGAGGTTCGCCCGGAAATGGCCGCCCTTGCCAGAAGGAATCTAGAGAGGGTTGGGCTGGTGGACCGGGTCACATTTAAGATTAAGGATATCGAGCAGGGATTTGACGAAAGCGAAGCGGATAGCCTGTTCCTGGACGTAATCAATCCCGAAGCATATATCGGACAATCCAAGGCGGCCTTGAAGCCGGGTGGAGTGTTCGGGTGCATCTTGCCAACCGTAAACCAACTGAGCAGGGTAATTCCTGCTCTAAAAAAAAGAGAATTCGCTTTCATAGAAGTGTGCGAAATATTTTTGCGGTACTATAAAACGATTCCCCAGCGCATTCGACCAACCGACCGGATGGTGGCCCACACCGGGTACCTGGTGTTCGCCCGCTCAATACTCACGCCGGACGCAGGCGATAATCAATATGATCAAGACACCGACTTGATCGTCGAGGACGCGGAGCAGGATTTGTAATAACAATCGGTGTGGCGAAATTCATCAACGGGTTCACGTCTTCCTATTACTATGTCCAAAAGTCCTTGGGATCTTTCCGAAAAGGAAATATCTGAGCTGTTGGCGCAGGCCAGAGAACAGCCACATCAGTATTCCTATCCAGAGGAACTGCTTGGCGAAACTGCAAAGCCGGCCGCGGTCCTTATCCCGTTTTTGCGCGACGATTCCGAGTGGCATATCCTCTTCACCCGGCGCACCGACACGCTTCCGGAGCACAGCGGCCAGGTAGCTTTTCCAGGCGGGAGAGCCGATCCTGGTGATAATTCGCCAGAAGCGACAGCGCTCCGCGAGGCCTATGAGGAAATCGCGCTCCGCGCCGAGGACGTCAAAATCCTGGGGAAATTGAAGAAGATTCCGACGATAACCAATTACTGGGTGACGCCGGTTATCGGCAAAATTCCCTGGCCATACTCCTTTACACTTGCCCAGGAAGAGGTGAGCCGGGTTTTTACCATACCGCTCAGTTGGCTGGCGAACGCCACGCACTTTGAAATTCGCCAGCGGGAAATATCCGATTATTTCGCACCGCTAGCGGTGATTTACTTTAATACATATGATGGGGAAGTTCTCTGGGGCGTAAGTGCCCAGATCACGCTGAATTTAATACAGGCGCTCCGCCTGTATTAATTAATGGCGTCCCAATCCCCAGGGATTGGGACGCAACATCTCCTTAAAAAGAGGCCCGCAGGGATTAGTCCTCTTCTTCCTCCTTTTCCCTTCTGGTCCGCTCGATAACCTCCGGTTCGCCGCCTTCGAGCATTTCTTCCTCGACCTCAACCTCTGCTTCGAGCTCTGGCTCTTCGGCCAGCAGCGTGACGACTACGATCACGTCATCTGGCTCCGCATAAAGGGTGACGCCTTCGGGCAGAATGAGGTCGCGCACGTATATCGCATCACCAATATTCTCCAACCGGGTTACATCCACATCGATGTGGTCGGGAAGCTCACGGGGCAGCGCTTCCATATCCAGCTGTTCGACATTGGTTACAAGAAGGCCGCCCAGCTCTTCCGTTGCCGGGGCTTCACCCACCAGTCGGATGGCTACCTGTGACCGCACTTTCTCCCTGAGGGATACGGTCTGGAAGTCAACGTGGGTAACCGTTCCCAAGATCACATCGCGCTGTTTCTCGCGCACAAGCGCAAAAAACTCGTCTCCGTCCAATTGAATTTGGATCAATGCGGAGGGCGATAAGCCCTCAAGGATCTTGCTGGCCTCCCGCTGGTCCAGCATGATGGGAATTGTGGCTACCTGCTTGCCATACATTATCGCCGGCAGTTTTCCAGCGCGCCGCAGCGCCTTAACCTGTTTGCCGATTACGTCTCGGCGGGCTGCTTGAACTACAATCTGTTCCATTATTTCCTTCCTCGGAGCGCCTCTCACTCAGTCCATGGACTGAGTTACCTTCACTCCACCGGTATATTCCGGCAGGGCCGGATTCAAGTCGGTCCATCACCAGGCAAAAAAATGCGTCTCCGCCTGGAGACGTCCACGAGTCGGCTAGATTCTAGCCGTTTTGAAAATTTTCGTCAATAGTTGGAAAATGACTGGTATGCTATAATCTCGATATTGCAACCCGTTAGCAATGGCGATATGATCATGACTGCGATCACAATTTCACGGCAGCTGGGAAGCCTAGGCGATGAGGTCGGGCAAGCAGTTGCCGGACGCCTCAATTTTGGACTGGTTAGCCGGGAGGTGATCAATCAAGCCGCTTCCCGTGCTCATGCGCCTGAGGTTGCCCTGGCGACGATCGACGATTTGGGCTTGTTGGATATCCGGCCCTCCCAGAAAGATCGTCGAGCCTACCAACAGGCGGTAAAGAAAGTCATGCAGGAATTGGCCGAGGCGGGGAAAATCGTGATTATTGGGCGCGCCGGCCAGGTTATCCTGAAAGATCATCCCAATGTGCTGCATGTAAAAGTGATTGCACCAGCGGAATTACGGGCGGAGAGGCTGGCTCTCCAACAGGAGATTTCCATCGAAAGCGCCCGGGCCCAGATCGAGGCCAGCGACAACGCTCGGAGAAATTACCTTCGCCGTTATTATCGCGTTCGCTGGGACGATCCTGATCTCTACGATCTGATCGTGAATACCACCCGGCTTGACCCCGAAGAAGCGGCTTGTCTCATCTGCCAGGCGCTCTCGCAATGCGTCCAGGTTGAACAATGAATCAGACAATCGAAGCGAGAACCAGGAATTGAGTAAATCTCGAAAGAATCATCACCCCAAATTTATTCATCCATCCGAGGAGACATTCGCCCGCATTCTAGATTATTATGGAATCGAGTGGGAATATGAACCCCGCACCTTCCCTTTGGCATGGGACGAGGAGGGAAATGTTACCGAAGCATTTGCGCCTGATTTTTATCTTCCCGAGCAGGATCTCTATATAGAATTAACTACACTTCGTCCTGAATTGACTAACCGGAAAAATCGCAAGATGCGCCGAATGCAGGAGCTCTATCCTTCTATAAATGTAAAGCTTTTTAAGCGCCGAGACATCCGCAATCTCATGGTCAAATACGGCCTCGATCAGCAAGCGCAGAGGATTGCCGGCACAGAAGCGCAGGAAGACCAGTGATCGAAGACTCGAGCAACCGGTCTGAAGAACTCAGGGCAAATATCCGCGAGATCTTGTTTTCGACTGAGCAGATCGAGGAGCGCGTCCGAGCGATGGGGGCGGAAATATCAATGGACTATGCCGGTCGTAACCCCTTGCTCGTAGGAGTGCTTAAAGGGGTTTTATTCTTCATGGCGGATTTACTGCGGTCAATTAGCATCCCAGTAGAAGTGGATTTCATGGCAGTATCCAGTTATTCTCCTGAAGCGCGCGAAAGGGGATTGGTCCGGCTGGTGAAAGACCTGGAGACGCCGCTTGTCGAGAGGCACGTTCTATTCGTGGAGGACGTAGTTGACACCGGTCTGACGTTGAACTACTTGCTCCAGAACCTACGCTCCAGGAAGCCATCCAGTTTAGAAGTTTGTACACTGTTCAATAAAAGCCAGCACCGCCTGATTAACATCCCAATAAAATATGAGGGATTTGAGCTGCCAGATCTTTTCGTGGTGGGCTATGGATTGGATTATCGCGAACGCTACCGGAACCTGCCGTTCGTCGGTTTATTGAAACCGGAGGCATTTCAGAGCGGTTCTAAAAACATATTTGAATAATGCCACAAAGCGCTCCCCTGGATGAGGAGCGCTTGATGTTAAATTAGAGGGGCCCCGAGTAACCGGGAGGTACCGTCATCGGCTCATGCCTTCAACCCAAATCTGGCGACCCTAGGGGGGCTTCCCTCCTGGAAGTATCTTCCAAGAAATGCCAAACTGCTCGGGCTAAGCAGTCACCTTGACGAGTTCACCATCCAATTCCTCAGAGCTCCCTCGCCGACGGAAATCATCTATTGATGAATTTCCGATTGGTAGCTTTACTATACAGAAATTTTGGATGAAAGTCAAGTAGTTTTTCTTAAAATATTTCAGTTGGTCTCCCGGCCTGATTTCTATGATAAACTTCCGGCGAATCTGACTTCTATCCAAACGGATGTTATCCTGAGAGGAATTAGCTGAGTTCCCTCCATGAGTTTCAAACGCGGCTTCATATTTTCTTTAATAGCCATTGGCTCCACCGCAATTGCATTTGTGTCGGGTTACTATATCCACGCCACGCAAAATCCAGGATTGGAACGATTTCCAATTTTGGATCAGGCTTATAGGATCCTTCTGAATCACGCTTTAGAAGAGCCCCCGTCACCCCCTACCCTGGAATACGGCATGATCCAGGGAATGATTCAGGCTTATGGTGATCCCTATACAATATTCGTCGAGCCAGCTCAGCACGAACTGGAGTCAAACTCCCTGGCGGGCAAATTTGGTGGAATCGGCGTGGACTTAAGCAGAGATCAAAACGGCCACCTGGTTCTATTTCCCATTCCGAACAGCCCGGCCGAAAAAGCGGGGATTCTCGAAGGAGACCGGCTTATCGCCGTAGAAGCTCTGGAGATTAGTCCTGAGACACCCCTGGAGACCGTTCAAGCTGGGATTCGCGGTCCGGAGGGAGAGGCGGTTCGATTGGTTATCGCTCATCCGCCCGATTTCGAGCCCGTGGAAATCAGAATCAAGCGGGAATCGATCCCATTACCGTCGGTTACCTGGCACCTGGATCCCGATAGACCGCAGCTCGGTGTGATCCAAATCAATGTTATCACAGCCAGCACACCGAACGAAATCCAGGAAGCAGTCGATGACCTGCAAGCGCGCGGTGGAACCCATTTTGTACTGGATTTGCGAGACAATGGAGGTGGCCTCCTGTCCACGGGTGTAGAGACTGCCCGTCTTTTCCTGCGTGAGGGAATGATCATCCAGCAACAGTACCGGGGACAGGGAGTAGAGAGTTTCAATGTAGAGGAACCAGGACCGCTCGCTGACATTCCTCTGGCAGTCTTGGTAAACCACGGCACCGCCAGCGCAGCCGAAATCATCGCTGGAGCGCTCCAGGCGCAGCAGCGGGCTCGGCTGGTAGGCTCACCCACCTTCGGTAAATATACCATTCAGCTCGTCTTCGACTTAAAGGATGGATCCAGCCTGCACGTTACTGCGGGACGCTGGTGGATCCCGGAGCTGAACCCTACCGGTGATGGCGCCGGTCTGCGACCGGACGTACCGATTGCAGAAGAGGAGATCAATCTGGATTCCGCCCTGGCAGCCGCCAGCGAGATGCTCCTCGGAGGACAATAACAACCGGGATCTAAGAATCCTCTATGTTAGAATCGAATTATGAGCGTTAAGGTCGTCGCAACAAACCGAAAAGCAAAACACGATTACGATATACTCGATACCTATGAAGCAGGAATTGTTCTGCGAGGCAGCGAGATCAAATCCATTCGAGCAGGCAACATCAGCTTGAAGGAGGCCTATGTCAACATTGAAGATGGACGGGAAGCCTGGCTGATTTCCGCGCACGTAGCGCCATATGACCGCGCCAGTCATTTCAACCATGATCCAAATCGACCACGCAAATTGCTTCTACATGGCTCAGAGATCCGCCGCCTGTGGGATGAGGTTCGCCAAAAGGGGGTAACCATAATCCCGCTCCGAGTTTACCTTAAGAACGGAATGGCAAAAGTTGAGATTGCCATGGCAAAAGGCAAAAAGCTCTACGACAAGCGCGCGGCGATTGCTAAACGGGATGCCGAACGCGAGATTGAACGCCAGCTGCGCCAACGAGGATATTAATGCCGCCAACGACAATCATGGGGATCAACCAATTATCCCCGCCAGAAAAACGGGAGATCTACGCGCGACTAATTCCCCGTGCGCTGCTCGATCATTTTCATCTCAGCCCGTATCTTGTTGATATCGAGGGCAATGACTTGCTGGAACTTGAGGCCCCTTCTGATAGCCCCAGCGCGGAGATGTCGCTGTACCATAGAATCGGATTTACCGACCCAGTCCTATACGGTCACATGACCGACACTGTGAACGGGCAGATCCATGTCCTGCTCTATATCCTAAACGATCCAAATTCTCCACGGTTCGACGTCGACAGAATGCCAAACGGCAGAGCCACCAAGTTCGGAACGCAGCTGCGCAACATCCAGGCCGAGGAAGCCGCGCTAAAAGCCGGGCTGGCTCCCGGGCAGACCCGGTTTGGGCTAAGGTTGCTCTCTGACGCAATCCACTCTTTCGAGCACTTTATTAAGAGTATTGACCACGACCTCTACTTCGTTGAGCCGCTTTATTACCACAATGCGGTGATCTTTGAACGGTACGGCTTCGCTTACCAGAAAGGTCGCCGCTTGATGGAGCGCATTCACACCGGATTTGCTCGCGGCGGCGACCTGCTTCCGCTCCTGGATGGATCGACACCTTTTCGCCAACCCGGAGCGAGCGAAAGTATCCGCCTGCGCTCCTGGGCAATCCATGATGGGATATTGGGCGAACAATTCGACAATGTCACCATGTACAAACGCGTCG
>DATCIL010000062.1:0-2723 GCA_036507795.1 Anaerolineales bacterium
CAATCTCATCGAGGAAAAGATGGCATCTCTTAAAGGAGATGTTCATGGACATCTTATGGTAGGGTGCAGCACAACCATTGGGAGATACCTGCTTCCGCGGCTGCTGGCAGAATTTCATAAAGAATATCCCCAGGTAAGGGCGACCTGTCACGTGGCCTCCCAGGCACGCGCACTCAAGATGTTGTTCGAGGGCCAGGTACACCTGGCCATGACCATCTGCCCGGAGCATTGGAAAGAGGTTGAGTTTCGGAAATTTGCCGTTGACCAAATCCTGCTGATCGCTCCGCTGAACCATCCCTGGTCAGCGCAGGCCGGGATCAGCCTTCAAGATCTCCTGGACGCTGAATTCATCCTGCCAGACGAAGGCACAGATACCCATATGGCTGTGCAGGAGGCGCTCAACCAACGCGGGATTTCGCTCTACCAGCTAAAGAGTCTTATGGTTTTGGGCAGCTCGGAAGCCATTGGACTTTCGGTTAAAGAGGGCCTGGGAGTCGGTTTCGTCTCCAAGGTGGTCGTTGATAAATTGGTGAAGGGCCAGGTAAAAACGATTCCCGTACAGGGATTGAATATTTTTCAAGATGTCTATATCGGGCGAAGCTTGAATCGTCTGCGCACTTCAGCGCAAGATGCGTTTTGGGATTTTATTTTTGAGGAGAATGACTCCCTGAAAAAGTTCAATCTGAACCGCCAAGGTGCAGCGGTTGCGGCAGATCAACAAGATTATGGGTAGAGCTTCTATCCCGCAGGCGACGGACGCTATGATTCTGGAAGTTGAGGATGAATATGAAAAAAATGGCTCATCAAAAACCAATATTTAAGTCGGTGTCGGCCGGTCTGGTGGTCGGCTTGCTTTCCATGATTCTGGTGGTCAGCCTGGCAGTGGCGGCCCCTGAGACTCAAGAAAGCACTCCGGGAGAGACGGTCCCCGATGATACCTGTAAGCAGTGCCATCTGGACATCGCCGAATCATGGTCTCATAGCCCCCACGCGCATGCCTTTGACGACCCCGTGTTTCAGAGCCGGTGGAAAGGTATGGGAAATCCGGGTGACTGCTTGCTCTGCCATACAACCAATTATCAGGCTACCGCGAACAGCTTTAAAGCGGAAGGAGTGTCCTGCGAAGCCTGCCACGGCCAGGTAAGCGCCAACCATCCGCCGGAGGTCGTTCCCATCCGGGACGACGCCGAATATTGTGGGACCTGCCATACCACCACACTCCACGAGTGGCGCCTGACCGGGCATGCTTCGGCGGACGTGGGCTGCATGGACTGCCACGATCCCCACAGCCAACAACGCTTGTTTGAGGTATCTGACAACCTGTGCATTAACTGCCACCAGGAAGACATGGAGGATTACCTGGAAGACCTTCACGTTCAGAAGGGCATTGGCTGCGTGGGTTGCCACGCCCTGGTAATCCCACCGGATCCGGTCCCCGACGACGGCATCGTGCCGACGGGCCATACTTTTACGATCACCCCGGCTACCTGTGTTGCCTGCCACACCGATTCTCTGCATTCCGGCTTCCATCTCCCAGGATATGAAAATGGGGCGAAGGCGGTCACACCTGACGAAGAACAGGTTGAGGCTTCTTTACAGGAGGCGGATGAGCTGATCGGAGTGAGCCTTCCCAGCCGGGAGAACGGACTGACCGCGCAACAAACGATCCAGACTCTGGAAGCCAGATTAGCCAGCGTCCGGCTGGCCACGCTGTTTCAGGGCGGCGTCGTAGGTCTGGTTTTAGGCGGCACAACTGCCTGGTTTGTGGCTCAGAACGTCAGGAGCGCCCGCAAATCCGAAGAGGAAGAACCGGAAGAGAACGCCTAGGAGAACACCCATGGCAGAAAAAATCGCAAAAAACAAAGAGGACAAGGGCAGGCCAATCCTCACGAGGCGCGACATTCTGAAAATCGGTGGGGCGACTCTCGGAACCGCAGCCGTAACCCAACTGGTTACCACCGGTCCACTCTCATCCGAGTCGATCAGGGGCATCGGGGCGGAGGCCCATCCCGACGAAGGCTCCGCCGAACACGAATGGCACATGGTCATCGATCTTTCCAAGTGCATCGGCTGTTATTACTGCGTGCGCGCTTGCCAGGCAGTGAATGACGTACCCGACGATGATATGCGCTGGAACATTGTCTTCCGCGAGGAAACGGAAACCGGTCATGAGTTTTTCATGAGCCGTCCTTGCCTGCACTGCCAGGAGGCTCCGTGCGTGCGGGTCTGTCCGGTGGGCGCCACCTGGGTACGACCGGATGGCATTGTCGCCATGGATTACGACCGCTGCATTGGCTGCCGATATTGTGAAGTGGCTTGCCCGTATGATGTGCGGCGTTTCAACTGGCAAACACCTGAAGGAGACAATCCTTACCAGCCGAAGTGGGGAGAAAAAGAGGTAGCCAGCCGGCCGCGCGGCGTGGTCGAGAAATGCACCTTCTGCGTCCACCGCATTGATCGCGCCCTGGAGATGGGGCTAAAGCCGGGCGTGAATCGTGGAGTGACCCCGGCCTGCGTGGAGGTTTGTCCGGTAAACGCCCGAATTTTCGGGGATATAAAGGACGAAGAAAGCCCTGTTTCGCAGTACCTGCGCGAGCATCCCACTTTTCGGCTGCGCGAAGAATGGGGAACACAAGCAAAAGTTCACTACGTTCGCCCGGAAAAGGAGAGCGCATAACATGGCAGCGTTAATTTCAGCGACCGCAGAACTCCGGCGCGGTGTC
>DATCIL010000063.1:0-3364 GCA_036507795.1 Anaerolineales bacterium
TGTACCGCCTGGCCGCCGAGCAGTGGGCTGACCAGAAATGCCAGGTGCATGCTGTAACCTTGCTCGCCAATGACCCGGAAGCCGAAAAGGTTTGGTTTTGGAACGGGTTTGGGCTGACGGGAGTGGATGCGGTTCGCAGCACGCAGCCCCTTGGGGTCGCCGGCCCCTCCGATTTCGTCATCCGCAAATCATCCTCTGCGGATGCCGAATTGTTGAGCGTTCTGGATGCAGAGCACTGGAGGCATTATTCCTCGCCCCCAATTTTTATGGTCCCCCATACTCCAGGCAATGCCGCTGAATTCTCTGCCTTCATCGATAAGCCGGACAATAGCGTCTGGCTGGCCATGGACGGTCACAATCCCGCGGGTTTCATACAGTTCGAAAGGGTTAGTTTTGGCGCTGCGCAGGTGGTCCAATCTGAAACTACCATCGCCATCACCGGCGCATATGTGCGCCCGGAGTATCGGGGCAAGAAGATAGCGGCCGCCATTCTAAATGCCGGGCTTAGGAATTATGCCACACGCGGGTTTGTGCGCTGTTCGGTCGATTTCGAATCGTTCAATCCCGAAGCTGCCGGATTCTGGATGAAATACTTTAGACCTGTGTGCTTATCCGTTGTGCGCGTTCCGGAGACCTGAGAAAGACCATCAGTTACTGGCTTTCGCTGCATGCCCCTAGACGAGGGCTTCTTTTACCCGCTTGGTCTGCTTGCCGCGTTCGTCGGTGCCCAATATGCGCTTGCGGATGCGGATATTTGCCGGAGTCACCTCCAGCAGCTCATCTTCCCCCAGATATTCAATGCACTCGTCCAGGCTCATCTGGCGTGGCGGCGTTAGCCGGATCTCCATCTCGCCACGCGCGGCCCGCATATTGGTCAGGTGTTTCTTCTTGCACACGTTCACTGCCAGATCCCCCGGTCGCTGGTGTTCGCCGACCACCATGCCTTCGTATACCTCGATCCCTGCACCGTAAAACAGTGTGCCCCGTTCCTCGGCGTTCTTGAGTCCGAAGGTGCTCGTGGTGCCCCTTTCCCAGGCCACCAGGGATCCGTTGGACCGCGTCGCCATGGATCCCATCATCGGTAGATAGCGGTGAAAAATGGTATGCATAACGCCCATCCCGCGTGTTGCCGTCAGAAACTGGTAGCGGAAGCCTAACAGGCCGCGCGTCGGCACAAGGTAAACCAGGCGAACGCTGCCGTCCGGTTGGTCTGTCATATCCATCATTTGGCCACGACGCGCTCCCAGCATTTCCACGACTGCACCGACAGTATCCTGGCTGGTCTCGATCTGAACTTCCTCAAACGGTTCCAACACATCTCCGTCTTCATTCTCATGGAAAATCACTTCGGGTCGCGACACCTGAAATTCATATCCCTCTCGGCGCATGGTCTCGATCAGGATCGCCAAATGCAGCTCGCCTCGTCCCGATACGAGGAAAGTGTCCGCACTGTCTGTCTCCGCTACTCGCAGAGCCACATTCCGGCGCAGCTCGTCGAAAAGTCGTTCGCGCAGCTTCCGTGAAGTGCTCCAGCGGCTCTCTCTCCCCGAAAATGGTGAGTTATTCACCCCGAAAGTCATTCGTACGGTTGGCTCTTCCACAAATATGGGAGCCAGGGCCTTTGGGTTTTCAGGGTCTGCAAGTGTCTCGCCAATGGCAATTCCTTCCAATCCGGCAATCGCAACGATTTCCCCGGCCTGGGCACTGGTGACTTCGATGCGCTCTAGCCCCTGGTGCACGTACAGGTAGCGCGCTTGTTCTGGAAGGGCTTCGCCGGAACCTAGAAGGCGTACAATGGGATCTCCCGCCCGGATTTCTCCGGCATAGATGCGCCCTACAGCTGTCACTCCCCGGTACTCATCGTATCCCAGCGTTGTAACCAGCATCTGGAACGGCCCCTCCAGTTCCACTCTCGGCGCCGGGATGCGGCGCAGAATTGCCTGAAATAATGGCTGCAGATCCGGCCCCAATGCTGGTGTCAGCCCGGCGCGCCCGGTCACCGCCTGCGTGTAGATCACCGGAAAATCTGCTTGCTCCTCCGTGGCGCCTAACTCGATGAAAAGATCGAAGGTCTGGTTGAGCGCCCGGTTCGGATCTGCGTCGCGACGGTCGATCTTGTTGATCACCACGATGGCACGGTGGCCCATCTCCAGCGCCTTTTTTAGCACGAACCGCGTCTGCGGCATGGGTCCTTCGGCTGCGTCCACCAGGAGCAGCACGCCGTCCACCATGTTCATCACCCGTTCTACTTCACCTCCAAAGTCCGCATGCCCAGGCGTGTCGACAATGTTGATCTTTACCTGCCCCCCAATTTCCTCATCCCAAATCGTGATCGCCGTATTTTTCGCCAGGATGGTGATGCCGCGCTCCCGCTCCAGGTCGTTCGAGTCCATCACCCGCTCCATTACCTGTTGGTTTTCCCGAAATACCCGCGCCTGCTTGAGCAGCGCGTCGACAAGTGTGGTTTTACCGTGGTCGACGTGAGCGATAATTGCAATATTACGTAAATCTTTTCGTTCAAACTTCATATTTAATCCATCGCCTTAAGAACATTAAATGGGAGCCGCAGCCTTGGTCACCGCAGCTCCCAAAGTATCATCTAAAACCGCCTAATCATATCAGAATCAGGC
This sequence comes from Anaerolineales bacterium, assembly GCA_036507795.1. Lineage (GTDB taxonomy): Bacteria > Chloroflexota > Anaerolineae > Anaerolineales > UBA4823 > DASQQR01. The sequence goes on from DATCIL010000063.1 coordinate 2,631, forward strand.
ATTTTTGAGAAGACCCGGATTATCTCATGACCCATTTATTTAGAAATCTGAAAGGTTGGTTATAATTGGCGGTGCTCCCTTCTTGGATTGGTCGTATGCTAACAATGCTATCAGAGAATTCTGTATGGATTTAGGTGAAATCATTTCGGGTCAGCGGAATAAATGGAATCTCATTCGCAAATTGGGCGAAGGCGATGCCGGCGAAGTGTTCCTGGTCGAGTCTCTCCTGGAAGGAAGTCCGGCCATCCTCAAGCGGCCGCGTCAGAGCGCCCTGTCAAACGAAGTTCTGCGCCAGGCCTCGCAAATCCGCAGCGAAGGCAGAGTTCTGAACAGCCTGGAGGGTATAACGCTTTCCTCTCCCCTCCACACTCCTGCCTTGTTGGATCAAAGCCCACTGGAGGCGGATTTTGGCCAGCACCTTTTTATTGTTGTCGAAGTGGCTGCCGGGGTCGATTTGAAATCGATGACCCGCATTGCTCAGTTTGACCATCTCCAGTCAGATGCTCACGTCAGTGAGATGCATCGCCCTTTTATTGAAAGGCTCTCTGCGCGTAGATCGATCTCTGAACCCGTTTTGGTGCGTATTCTCTCGGGTTTGGTTGAGCTGCTGGAAAGAATTCATTTCACTGAGCTTACCAGTGATGGATGACAATTCTTCGGTGTCATCTGGAATGACATCAAGCCGGAGCATCTCTATTGGGATGCAGTACACTCCCGGCTGACAGTTATTGACT
>DATCIL010000064.1:0-2632 GCA_036507795.1 Anaerolineales bacterium
CCCCGCCGGTACCGCAAAAAGCTGAGTTCCGAGAGATAACTCCCCAGCCCACCAGCTTCGCCAGACGGCAAGGATTTGATCGCCAATACAAGATCAAAACCCATTACCTCAAGGCCTCGCCTCGAGAAAGTTGAGATACGGGAAAGCCGAAAATTGAGATTCGGACTTACACAACCTGCAGTTCAGACAGTAGGAAAAGTGCCTGCTAATCCCGCACCGTAGCAGGTTTCCAGCGAGCTTACACGAACATTTTAACTGAGGCCTTTGATTTTTCGGTCTTGCTTTTGCTGGTCTGTGTGTGATATGAATGTATTACATGCAGAAACAAAGCCGATTGCAAAACCTCAGCCGCCTGCGTCAGGCTTTGCGCCAGTGTCTTAAAGAGCTAGAAAGTTCTCTTGAAGTGGTCTTCGGGCGCGCCCCGCTGGTCAAGGGCAATGTTTATGAAATGGCTCGAAAGTGCGGCAAGCCCTCGTGCACCTGCACGCGAGGCGAATTGCATCGCAGCATGGTGTTGAGCTGGAGTGAGCGGGGCAAGACTCGGTTGTTTTCGATTCCTGCCGATCGGCTTGCCGAAGTGCGCCAGAAGAGCGAGGAGTACTTGCGGTTTCGCCGCACCCGGGCCAGGGTATCGGAGATTGGTAAGGGGATAGTGGCCCTAATGGATCGGATCGAGAAGCTGCGCCGGGAAGCGCCCTGATATGGCAGAGAGGGCCGAGCCCACATCGACTGCGATGTTCTTTGAGCGTAACGATGCCTTGGTGGTGGAGGCGTTTGGGCGTGGGGAGTTTGACTATCTTGAAGGGGCAGGGGAAGTCTCGGAGACCGACTTCTTTCGTGCCATGACCGGGCGCAAGGTGTTGCAAAAATTGGCCGACACCTACCCTTCGCCGCACAAAAAGCACGATGTTCCTCTGTGGGTCTACATTGCCAGCGATATCTCCATGCGTTTTCACGGCGTCCATCGTTTCCATGCCTTTCCCTATGTGGTGCGCTCGGGCGGGATGATCCAGGCGTTTGGAGCCGCCATGGGACATAAAGTGATGCACCCGCAAACCGGCGACGTCTCGCTTCGCTGTGCGGGTTTCAATGACAAGAACGACTACGATCGACAGACCCCTTGCGATCAGGACTATCTACGCAAGCTGGCGCGCCAGACCGATGCCCAAGCGCTTCAGTCTTGGTTTAATCGGGAGGTGGTGGGAATCTTCAAGCAACACTATGCTTTTGATGCCGAGGGGATTTTCATCGGCGATGGCACCTATTTGTTTGTGCCCGATAACAGCAACTACCAGGGGTCCTCAGTTCTGCTTTTTGATGAACACAACCACCCCGTGGAGAGCCGCCACTTAACAGCCCAACAGCGCGCCCGTTGTGTTTTGCGCCGCTGTTACAAACTTGTCAGTCTGATCCACACCAATCGGGCTGGGGAGTTTTTCCTTTATGCCGGCCTGGAGGTCACGGCCGGCAAGGACCACGAGAACCCCATTCTCTATCGGTTAGTCAAGCAGTTTATCGAGTTCCATGGTCGGGGCATCCTCAAGCGACTGATAGTGGACCGTGGTTTCATCGACGGGCCCGAGATCGGTCGCTGCAAACAGGAGTGGGGAGTTGAGGTGCTGATTCCAGCACGCAGCAATATGGATATCTACCAGGATGTCGTGAGTCTGGCCGAAAGCGGTGAGTTATGCTTCCAGCCCTGGGGGCCCCCAGCGCTCCACCCCAAACCGATGGCTCTGCATCGACCCGAGCGCATTCGCAAACGCGAGCAGGCGCGACAGAAAACCCTGGCCCTGCGTAAAGCCAAGGCTCAGCATCGGTTGCCCACCCCAGACCCAGCTAAGACTCTGGTTGGTTGCGAACTCGCCACCGTGGCAGGCCTTAAGACGTTTTCCACCTGTCCTGTCCCACTCAACGCCATCGTTAACCGCGAGATCTACGCCGATGGTCACCACGATTACTGGGTGCTGCTCGATACCGCCCCCGTTGATGATCCAACACGGGGACGCCAGGACTATGCCCTACGTACCACCATTGAAGAGCGCCATCGCCAACTAAAATGTTTCTCCGATCTGGAAGCTTTCTCTTCGCGCGCCTTTAGCCTGATTGTCAATCAGGTCGTCTTCGTGTTGCTCACCTACAGCCTGTTGCAATGGTACTTGGTGCGGGCCGCTCGTAAACAACTCAACGCTAAAACCCGCACCCGCATACTGGAGTTGCTGCGTCCGAGCACCACCGTCATTCTGATCTATTATCAAAACTATGTGGCCTATCTGAGCCCGCTCAAGCACCAGGAATTAGTGCTCACACTCAACGAGCAAGCGCGAAAGAAAATACTGGCCAAAACACGCAGATTACGACGAAACCTTGCCCACCAACTCGATCACGCACGGCCTCCCTAGTTCTCACCAGGTCGTTCCTCCATAGCCGCTCAAGATCAACCGCAGATTAAGCCAAACCCTGCCTTAATCGAGCCACAGCGCTCCGTTAACAACTGAAAACCGCTGGGCAAACCGTCAGCGGCTTCCCAGCACTGCGTTTCCGGTCCAATCCAACACAGCTGCTCGATTCACAAATCGTGCCTCGGCTATCATTTGCCACGCACAACCCTCTCCCACTGTCTGAATCGCAA
>DATCIL010000065.1:0-2934 GCA_036507795.1 Anaerolineales bacterium
ACCGGCTTTCAATCAGCTCACGATCGAGGTATTTTGACAGGATTTGAATGAAAACAGCTTTGGCGTTTGTGTAATGGCTTTCGTTGTGCCAGAGTGTATCATCCGCGTCAAAAGCAATTAATTCCAACATAATTCGTTCTCGTGATGATATTGGTGATTAGCTTTCCTCAGGAGCAGGATAGGCTATTTTATCACCATTAACTTCTGCGAAATCGGCAAGTTCATGCAGGCAGCCGGCCCTTAAGTTTGTCCGGTGAAAACGGACCAGGTTCAGCGATTAGCTTGCGGGCCGGTTCCACCTGGTCCCATACATTCCAGGCGAGAACGGCGCGCACGCGGTCATTCTGCATGTAGTAGATCACACCCTTTTGGAAGGGTTCCTGCCAGTCAGAGATCGTCTCCAATTCAGAGTTGATATCGCCTACTGCTTCATAGCCGAGATCGAACAGGTCGGAGTAAAAGAAGGGCAAGTGATGATAGGGCATTGGTTCTCCGGCCATATTCCTTCCGGCGATTTTGCCCATTGTATTCGCATTGTCTTCGTGTTCAACTCTCATGCGCTTGGCTAAAGTTGGGTTGAAGAAGGAAGCCACGTCGCCTGCCGCATAGACGTCCGGGTGGCTGGTGCGCAGGAATTCATCGACGATGATTCCATTTTCCACATCCAGCCCGGCAGACTCTGCAAGGTTCGTGTTAGGCATGATGCCAATTCCGGCTACGACGGCATCGACCTGGATGGTCCGGCCGCTTTTGGTGCTCAAAGCCAGCTGGTTGTTCTTCTCCTGCAGGTCGCTGACCAGCTCGCCTTCAAGCACTTTAACCCCTTTTTCTCGGTAATAATCGTTGAGGAACCTGGACAAATCCCTGGGGAAGAGGCGGTCGCCGATGCCTGCCTCTGGGAAAATCAAGGTGACTTCTTGATTGTTCATTGCCAGGGCGGCGGCGATCTCCGAACCGATGAAGCCTCCACCTAATACCGCAAAATGCCGAGCTTCCTGGGTGAGCTCGCGCAGCTGCTTGTAATCTTCTACTGTCCGGTAATAGATGATGTGTCCTTTACCGAACGGCAGCTCCCGAGGGCTGCCTCCCGTGGCCAATAACAGCTTATCGAAAGCGTACTCGTCGCCCCTGTTATCGCTTGTGCGCTTGTTTTTGAGATCCAGGCCCTCGATCCTGCGTCCCAGATGAAGCTCGACACCACGCTCTTCTGTCCCTCGCCAGATGCTTTCAAAGGGCTTCCCTTTCCATAACCCTTTACTAAGTGGCGGGCGATTATAGGGCGGGTTCTTTTCGGCGCTGATCAATCCAATCGAACCCTCAGAATCCACTTCCCAAATACCCTGTGCAGCCGAATCGGCCGTCATGCCACCACCGACGATTAAGTATTTATAGTGCGCCACAATTTCCTCCTTTGATAATTCACTAAACTAGAGTACTTTTTTAGCCTAATTTGTCTGATATGTCAACATGAACGGCCGGCTTGCCTTGAAAACATAAGCGCGGGGCATTTCAGACAGCGCTGCCTGAAATGCCCCGCTGTGCTGCGTAGTTCTCCGCCTATAGGTGCTACTATGAGGGCAAGGAAACCTTCGGCAGTTTTTGCTTGGCGGCCTGGATAGCTGCTTCGGGATACTCGTAATCTTGAAGTTTACCGGACAGATAAGCCTCATAGGCTGTTAGATCAAAATGACCGTGCCCAGAAAGGTTGAAAAGGATCACCCTGGCTTCGCCTTTTTCCCTGGCGTCCAGGGCTTCGTCGATCGCTCCCCGGATTGCGTGGGCGGATTCTGGCGCCGGAATGATGCCCTCGGCTTTTGAGAACTGGACTGCCGCTTCAAAAGTGCCCAGCTGATGGGTCGCCACTGCCTCAATGTAGCCGGCGTTGTAGAGCGCGCACAGGCTGGGCGCCATACCATGGTATCGTAGACCCCCGGCATGGATCGGCGGCGGGACGAAATCATGACCCAAAGTATGCATCTTGACGATGGGCGCCATCTTCGCGGTATCGCCATAATCAAAAGTGTACTCGCCCCGCGTCAAACTTGGGGCTGCCGTCGGTTCTATCGCAAGCAGGCGGGTCCGTTGGCCCTCCCGCAGGTTCTCGCGCAGGAAGGGGTAGGCAATCCCGGAAAAGTTCGAGCCGCCGCCGATACAGCCGATGACCACGTCCGGATATTCGCCCGTCAGATCCATTTGTTTCAGCGCTTCCTCGCCGACCACGGTCTGGTGGAGGAGGACGTGATTGAGCACCGAGCCAATACCATACTTCTTCTTTCCGCCCGAGGTGGCCGCGGCTTCCACAGCTTCAGAAATTGCAATGCCGAGCGAACCTGGACTGTCGGGATCCTTTTCCAGAACTGAACGGCCAAAATTGGTGCGGTCGGTCGGGCTGGCGAAGACCTCCGCTCCATAGGTCTCCATCATAATCCGGCGGTAGGGCTTTTGCTGGTAGGAGACCTTCACCATGTAGACTTCCAAATCGAGGTCGAAGAAATTGCAGGCCAGGGCCAGGGCGGACCCCCATTGTCCGGCTCCGGTTTCGGTGGTCAGGGCCTTTGTGCCGGAGGCCTTGTTGTAAAAGGCCTGAGCAATGGCAGTGTTGGGCTTGTGGCTCCCGGCCGGAGAGACGCCCTCATTTTTGTAGTAGATGTGAGCGGGGGTATCCAGGGCTTTTTCCAGGCGACGGGCGCGCATCAAGGGCGTTGGGCGGTAGAGCCGGTAGATCTGGCGCACTTCCTCAGGTATCTCTATATAGCGTTCGGTGCTGATTTCTTGCAGGATCAGGTCCATGGGAAACAGGACCGATAAGAAATCAGGCGTGACCGGCTCCATAGTCTGGGGATGCAGGACCGGCGCCGGTTCCACCGGCATATCGGCATTGATGTTGTACCAAAAACGCGGTAGATCAGATTCGTCGAGCATATACTTGATTTG